>CAMATG010000007.1 GCA_945860645.1 Candidatus Sulfopaludibacter sp. SbA3
AGGTGCAGCAACAACAGCAACAACAACCGCCGCAGGTTTCGGCGCCCGTCGCATCGGCTCCAGCGGCGCCGGCCGTGGACCGGGCGGGGCTGGACGAGCAGCGGCGACGGATCATTCAGATGGCTCAACGGATCGCCACGGCGAAAGCCGCGCTGCAATCCTTGCGGGAGAGTATGGCGCAGCAGGGGCTGCGGCCGCGGGCGGAGCTGCAAGGCTCGTCGCAGCGGATGCAGTTTGAAATGGACCAGGCGGAAGCGGCGTTGAACAGCGGCAGCGTGGGCCAGGCGAAACAGCATCTGGACTATGCCGAACGCGCTCTGGAGGCGTTGGAAAAAGCGTTGAACCTGTAGCGGTTACTCTTGGCGAAGGGCGCGCAGCGGGTCGATCCGGGCCGCGCGCCAGGCCGGGATGCTGGTGGCGGCGATGGCCACGAAGAGCAGCAGGAAGCAGACGATCGAGAGCACGATGGGATCGAAAGCGCTGACGCCGAAGAGCAGGTTGCTGAGCAGGCGGCCGAGGGCGAGCGTGAGTACGAGTCCGCAGCCGACGCCGAGCAGAACGAGTTTACCGCTGTGGCTGAGGATGAGCTTCAGCACATCGCCCTGCGTGGCGCCCACGGCCATACGGATGCCGATTTCCTGGGTGCGGCGGCTGACGGCGTACGACATGACGCCATAGATGCCGATGCTGGCCAGGAGCAGGGCGGCGGCGGCGAAGAGGGCGGTGAGGAAGCCGCGGGCGCGGGGGGCGGCGGCGGAATCGAGCACGACTTCGTCCATACTCCGGATGCGGTAGAGGGGGAGGTCGCGGTCGAGATCGCGGAGCACCTGCTTCATGGCCGCGGCGATAGTTTCACGCGGAGCGTTGGAGCGGATGATGATATTGGCGATGGGGTACGGGCTTTGCAGCAGCGGGACGTAGACTTCGACGCGGGGCTGCTGGGCGAGATTTTCGTGGCGGACGCCGCCCACCACCCCAACCACTTCCCCTTCAAACGGCGCGGCGCCGCCGGTGAACAGTTGCAGACGCTGGCCGATGGCGCTGCGACCGGCAAAGTACTGCTGCGCCATGGGCTCGCTGATGACGATGGCTTTAGGGGCGTCGCGGCCGTCCTGCTGATTGAAAAAGCGCCCCTGCTTGAGCGGGATGCCCATGGCTTCGAAATAGCCGGCGGTGACAGAGGTGAAGCCGGTGAACGGGGGGATGGGCGGCGGCGGATCGCCAACTACTTTGAATTCGTAGAATGAGTAAATTGTGCCCATGGGGAGCGCGAGGGCGGCGCCGGCGGCCTGCACGCCAGGGAGGGTGCGGAGGCGGGCGAGGTAGCTTTCGACGAACGCGGCCGTGGCGTCGAGCGTGCGGAACTTGCGCATGGGGAGCGTCATCTCCGTGGTTACGACGCCGGCGGTACGAAAGCCGGGATCGACGGAGAGCAGTTGGCGGAGTGACTCGAGCAGGAGCCCGGCGCCGGCGAGGAGGACGATGGCGAGAGCGATTTCGCCGACGACCAGAAAACTGCGCAGACGGACGCGCCCGGCGCCTTCGCCGCCGCCGCGCGAACCGGCGTCGCGAAGGGCTTCGTGCTGGTCGCCGCGGGTGGCCTGGAGGGCGGGGGCGAGTCCGAACAGGAGTGCGGTGACGATGGAAACACCGAGGGCAAAGACGAGCGAGCCGGGATCGAGCGAGAGTTCGGCGGCGCGGGGAAGCGAGTCCGGATTCCAGGAGCGAAGGAGACGAACGGCCCACCAGGCGATGACGGTGCCGAGGGCGCCGCCCGCGATGGAGAGCGCAAGGCTTTCGGCGAAGAGTTGCCGGACGATGACGGCGCGAGGGGCGCCGAGCGCGTGGCGGACAGCGACTTCGCGGCGGCGTGTAGTGGCGCGGGCCAGGAGGAGATTGGCCACATTGGCAGAGCCGATCAGGAGAAGAAAGGCCGTGATGCCGGTGAGGAGGAAGAGGGTTTCGCGGACCGAACCCGTTACGCGGTCGGTGAGGGACTGGACATCGAAGCGGTAGCCGGCATTCGAGGTGGGGTAGGTACGTTCCAGTTCGGCGGCGATGGAGGAGAGTTCCTGGGCGGCTAGCGGGGCCGAGGCGTTCGGCGTCATGCGCGCGACGCCCAGATAGCTGTGCGCCTCGCGCATGAGCGTGGCCTGGGTCCCGATCGGAATGGGCACCCAGATGGCAATTCGCGCGGGAAATTGGAAGCCCGGAGGCATGACGCCGATGATCTGATAGGAGACCGAGTTCAGGTTGATGGTGGCGCCAATGGCGGCGGGGTCGGCCGCGTAGTTACGGACCCAGAGATCGTGACTGAGAACGGCGACGCGGGGGCCGCCGCGTTGGTCCTCGCCGGATTGGAACGTTCGGCCGGCGGCGGGGGGGACGCCGAGGACATCGAAAAAGTTGGCGGTGACGCGCATGCCATCGACCTGCTCCGGGTCGCCAGTGCCGGTGACGACGAGTTTGTCGGCAAAGAAAGAGTAGGCGGCGGTATTGGAGAGGGTGCGCGACTGGCGGCGGATATCGAGGAGATCGGGGATGGAAACGCCGGAACTTTCGGTGCCAAAACGCGCCTCCCTACCGCCAAACCAGAGGAGTTGTTCCGGTTGACGATAGGGGAGTGGCTTTAGCAGCACGCCGCGGACGATGGAGAAGACCGCGGTATTGGCCCCGATGCCGAGAGCGAGCGTCAGGAGCGCGAGGATGGAAAAAGATGGGTGTCTCCACAACAGCCGGAGGCCGAAGGAAAGATCGTCCCAGAACGGGCGCATGAAAAGATTAGGATTGCATACCGGCCAGGACGCCGCGCATATAGGCGAAGCTCTTGACCATACCCGGCAGCGGATTTTTCAGGTTGATCTCGTATTCCAGGTTGGCGTTGCCAGTGTACTTTTTCTTCTTGAGGAGCTTGAAAATGGCGGCGATGGGGATGGCGCCGTCACCGACTTCGCATTGCGAGTCGCGCTCGTTGAGATTTTTGAGATCTTTGATGTGGAAGTCGAGGAGGCGGGAGCCGGCTAGTTCGATCGAATCCAGAACACTCGCGCCGGTGCGGACGGTGTGGCCGATGTCGATGCAGAGGCCCATACGGGGGTCCATGTTTTTGACGGCGTCAAACACCGATTTCGGCGAGGGGAAGTTCTTGTCTTCAGGGCCGTGGTTATGAATCATGGCCTTGATGTTGTACTTCTTGACGAACTTTTCGATGCGGGGCAGGGTTTGGATGTTCGGCGCGCAGACGATACCGGTGGCGCCCATCACCTGGGCGTACTTGAAGTTGATCTCGATTTCTTCGTCGTCATCCTTGGTCATGGTGATGTTGCCAACGGAGACAACCTTGATGCCAACGGAGTCGAGCTCTTTACGCGCTTGCGCCCACTCGGCGGGATCGCCTTTGATCTTGGCGTGGAATTCTTTGAGCGAGACCGTATCGACGTCGAGGGTCTTCAACATCTCGATGGCCTGCGGGCGGGGAAAGCCGCGCAGGGAGTAGGACGCGACGCCGAGACGGAAGCCGGCGGAGGAGTCAATCTTGGGCGCGGCGACAAGCGGAGTGGCCAGGGCGGCGGGAAGAAGTTGCAGGACGTTGCGACGGTTCATTCTGGGAACATAGTATCGTAACTTGCGGTATCGGCGCGATAGGACTATGATGAAAAGGTTGTCTGTGCGCCGTCGGGGCGTGGCTCAGCCTGGTAGAGCGCCTGGTTCGGGACCAGGAGGCCGGAGGTTCGAATCCTCTCGCCCCGACCATTTCTTTCGCTACGAGTAGATCATGGCGGATTCCGCTCCACAGACACAGGCGATTCTTCGATTGCGCTCGGGTGAGCGGGTCGCGGTTGTGTTTTTTGTATATCTGGCCGGACTGGGGATCTACCGGCAGATAGGCGCAATGCAGATTGTTGCCTTGTTGGCGATGGCTTCGGCGATCTTTGCGGGAGCGGTGTGGGAGAGTTCCCGATCGACTGCATTAACGAGGGTGGTGCGGGACTGGCTGTCGATGGGCGTGATTCTTGCGGGTTACTGGAGCGTTGGCTGGTTCGTAGGGCCGCCATTGGTACAGCGGCAGGAGGAATGGCTGGGTGGGGACCGTGTGGTGCTGGGGGAGTGGGGGCTGCGGGCGGCGGTGGAAAGCCTGGGCCCGGTGATCCCATCTGTGCTGGAGATTTTGTACCTGCTGCTGTACGCGGTGCCGCCGATTTGCATTTGCGCCATTTATTGGGTGGGCGGACGGCAGCGGGTCCATACGTTTCTGTATACGCTCTTGCTGGGGACATTCTCGGCCTACGCGCTGCTGCCGTTGGTTCCCGTTCATGGACCGCATGTGGTCTACCCGCTATTGGACTTGCCGAACCAGAGCGGGTTGGGGCGGGCATTGAACGTGTGGATTCTGGACCACATGGACATTCCCACGAGCGTATTTCCTAGTGGACACGTGGCGGTGGCATTCGCGTCCGCGTTTGGCATGCTGCGCGCCGTGCGGAGACATATCGTGCTGTGGGCTCCGGTTTTTGCGGTAGCGGCGCTGGTCTACGTGGCGACAATCTACTGCCGCTACCACTATTGCGTGGACGGCATGGCCAGCATCGCCGTGGTTACGGCTGCGTGGTTTGTCAGCGGTCACGGAGAAGAAATTTCGTGACGATTTGGAGGCGCGGGTCGGGATCGAACCGACGAGTGAGGGTTTTGCAGACCCTTGCCTTACCACTTGGCTACCGCGCCCCTCGTGAAGGCCGACCTCTTTAGCGTATGCTACGGCGTACCGGCTATGCAAGCCCAAGCCGGTTCCGCTGAAGGAGAACCCCATGGAACGACGAACCCTTTTCCCTGCCCTTGCCGCTGGAATGGCCGCCACTGCGGCCCCCTTTTCGAACCCGTTCGCGCAGGCATTTCTGAAGAGCTTTGTGGAACACTGGCGCGACACGCGCGAGTATTCGCTGGCCGTGCTGGACGCCATGCCCGCCGACAGGTTCACATCCAAGGCCAATCCGGCCCAACGCACCTTCGGCGAGCAGATGCTGCATCTGGCATCGGCGAACAACGCCTACTTCCGCGGGTTCGATCTGGTTCCGCCGCCGGAGATGAAGGCCCCCAGCGCGGCCGATAAGGCGGCGGTGCGGGCGTTTGTCGTGGCCGGATTCGACTTCACGGACGCCGTTTTGGCGAAGATGACGGAGAAAGACGTCCTCCGTACGGACGTCAAATTCAGCCCGCGGCTGCCTCCGCACTCGACGGTCGATATTTTTCTGCGCGCCTACATGCACACGGCCCATCACCGGGGGCAGATCATCACCTACCTGCGGGTGAATGAGATCGCGCCGCCGACGTGGAAGTTTGAGCCGCACGCCTAGTCGAGCGGCTTCGCCCGATCGCGCAGAAGTTGCTCTACTCCCTGTTTCCACCACGCGCCCGTGACGCCCTCCAGCGGGCGCGTGAGCTGGCCGGGACGGATACGCAGCGTTTCCACGATCGTGTCTTCGCCGTAGATGGAGGCTTCGCTGAGAATGTTGCCATCGTCCTTGATGATGCGCGAGTGGCCGTGGGAGCCGGAGTTGTCGCTGACGTTGCCGGGGGCGTTGGAGGCGACCGCAAACATCTGGTTTTCGACGGCGCGGGCCATCATTTGTGCGCGATAACCGGGCAGTTTTGACTCGTTTTTCATGCCCGATTCGTGGCTGATGTAGTAGACCACGCGGGCCCCGGCGATGGCGGGCAGCCGGACGAATTCCGGATATCGTTCGTCGTGGCAGATGATGACAGTGGAGGCAACGCCGCGTAGCGTGAACAGGGCCATGTGGTTCCCGGGAGTGGCCCACTTTTCGCCGGCTAGTTGGAGCTTGCCGAAGCGCTCAATGATCTGGCCTTTTTCGTCGAAGACGAGCGCCACGTTGTACGTGTGGCCATTGGTTTTGTAGACGGAGCCGACCACGGCGGCGATGCGCCGGCGGGCACAGGCCCGGCCGATCTCCTGCGCCGCGGATTCCAGTTGGGCGGCATCGGGATGGAACGAAGCCTCGGTTGTGTAGCCGGTGACGGCGCACTCCGGAAAGGCGGCGACGTGGACACCGGCATCGGCCAGTTGCTCCAACTTGGCGATGATGCGTTTGGTGTTGTCGGCAATATCGAAAGAGGAACGGAACTGGACGGCGGCGACTTTCAGTTCCACGGGCTGAGCGAATAGAGATGTAACCGCGGCGAGGAGCAGAATCAGCTTCATTTTTTCGCTTCCTTGGGGGGATAGTCGGCGTTTTCGGTGCGGGCGGCGTTGAGAAGGGCGGTCAGCTCGCGAACGATCTCCGGGTTCGTTGCGGCCAGATCGGCTTGCTCTTCCGGGTCCTTGGCGAGATCGTAGAGTTCCAAGACACCCGCCAAACCGTGGCGAACGCCTTTCCAATTTCCTTTTCGGATCCCTTGGTGAAACCCTTTCTGGTGGGATTCCCAGTAGAAGTATTCGCGCTTGGGATCTTCGGGTTTTCCGAGGAAGACGGGGAGCATGGAGACGCCGTCGGCTCCCTTGGGCGGGTCGACATTGGCGATGGCGGCGGCGGTTGGCAACAGATCCCAGAAGGCCCACGGCGTATCGCTGACACCGCCGGGGGCGATGCGTCCTGGCCAGCGAGCGATCATCGGCACACGGATACCACCTTCGTACACTTCGCCTTTGGCACCACGGAATCGGCCGGTGCTCTTGAACAGCGGCAGGCCGGCTTTGTGGCCGGCGCCATTGTCGCTGGTGAAGATAACGAGCGTCTGCGTGGCCAGGCGCAGGCGGCTGAGCAGTTCCACGACATTGCCGATGCCGCGATCCATATGCGTGATCATGGCGGCGTAGTTCTTGTCCTCCTCGGACCACGGTTTGTCCTTGTAGATGCCTTGCGAGGGCACCTGCAAATCGGCGTGCGGCGCGGTGTAGGTGAGATAAAGGAAGAACGGATTCCACCGATTGACGCGGATGAACCGGAGCGCTTCGCGGGTGAAAAGATCGGTGGTGTATTCCCCGTGGGCGCCGCTCTGGTTGCCCGCGAGCGGCTCCTTCTTTTCGTTTCGCCAGAGGTGATCGGTGTAGTAGTCGACGGCGTGATCCTGATTCAGAAAGCCGTACCAATCGTCGAAGCCCTGGCGATTGGGAACGCCGGTCGTTTCGGGCTCGCCCAGCCCCCATTTGCCAACGATGCCGGTGGCGTAACCGGCGGCGCGAAGTAGCTTTGCAACGCTGGGATCCTCCGGCCGCAGCGGGACGCGGTCGCCGGTTTGCACCGAATGGTTCCAGCGGACGCGGGTGTGGCCGGCGTGTTGTCCGGTGACGAGGCAACTGCGGGAGGGCGCGCAGACCGGGGCGCCGGCATAGGCGGAGGTGAAGCGGAGGCCCTGGGCGGCGAGGCGGTCGATATGCGGCGTTTGAATATGGGTCTGGCCATAGCAGCCGGGGTCCCCGTAGCCCATATCGTCGGCCATGATCCAGATGATGTTCGGCCGCCGTGGGGCTTGCGCGAGGACCGCGCCGGACAAAGTGAGCGAAAGCCATTGCCGGCGGGAGAGTGGGGTCATGCCTTGCCCATGGTAGTAAATTGGCGTTTGATTGCGCTGAGAGCAAGGGCGGGTTGATATAATCGCGGGCGATGCTCGAAACCGATCTCTCGCGCCGCCGCGCGCTGCGTTTAGCCACGGCGATGACAGCGGCAAGTTATTCCCGCGTGATGGGCGCCAATGAGCGTATCCACCTGGGCCTGATCGGCTGCGGCGGCCGCGGCACGGGCGTGATGGGCACGTTCATGAACACCAATCAGGTGGACGTTACCGCCGTTTGCGACGTTTACGGTGACCGCATTGATCGCGCGCAACAGAAGGCGACCAAGGCGCAGGGGTTTAACGACCATCGCAAATTGCTGGCCGCGAAGAACGTGGATGCGGTGCTGATCGCCACGCCGGATCACTGGCACAGCGGGTGCGCGATTGACGCGCTGAACGCGGGCAAAGACGTCTACGTGGAAAAACCGCTGACGCTGACGATTGAAGAAGGCCCCCACATTGTGAAGGCCGCGCGCGTGAACAACCGCATATGCCAGGTGGGCATGCAGCAGCGGTCGGGGCAGATTTATCTGCAGGCCAAGCGCGAGTATTTCGACACGGGCAAACTGGGCAAGATTACGATGGCGCGCACGTGGTGGCACGGCAACGGCGCGCATTTGCAGAAGGCGCCGGAGCGATTGGCGCAACAGCCTTCGAACCTGGACTGGGCGCGATTCCTGGGCCCGGTAAAATGGCGCGATTGGGACCCGCAGCGGTTCTGGAATTTCCGCGCGTACCTGGAATTCGGCGGCGGGCAGGTGACCGATCTATTCACGCACTGGATCGACGTTGTCCACATGTTCATGGGACAGGACAACCCGATTTCGGCCAGCGCCGCGGGCGGCATTCTGCACTACAAAGACGGCCGCACGGCGCCGGACACGATCAACGTTTTGCTGGAGTATCCGAAGGAATGGACGGCGACGTTCGAAGCGACACTCGCCCCCGGCATCAAGGGCGCAGGCGTGGAGATGTGCGGTACCGAAGGCCGGCTGTTCATCACGCGCAGCCAGTTTGAGTTCTATCCGCCAGAGCGGGGCGCGCCGCCGGTGATCGTGAAATCGCCGCGCGATCAGACCATCGACCACGTGGAAAACTTCCTGGATTGCTGCCGTTCGCGCAAGTTGCCGAATGGCGATGTCTACATTGGCCACCGCTCGGCGGCCGCGTCGCACCTGGGCAATATCGCCTACCTGCAACGCCGCCGGCTTCGTTATAACCCCGACCGCGAGGAGATTTTACCCCTATGAACCGCCGTTCCCTGATTCGAGGCGCCGCCGCCATGTCGGCCGCCAGCTATATGCGCGTGATGGGCGCCAATGACCGCATCCAACTGGGCCTGATCGGCTGCGGGGATCGCGGCGAGTACGTGATGACGGTGTTCCAGGGCAGCAAGCAAGTCGATGTTGCCGCCGTCTGCGACATCTACGGGGCGAAGATCGACAAGGTGCAGCAGAAGGCCGTTGGGGCCAAGGGCTTCAGCGATCATCGGAAATTATTGGAGACAAAGACGGTGGATGCGGTGCTGATCGCCACGCCCGACCACTGGCACTCCACCTGCGCCATCGATGCCCTGAACGCCGGCAAAGACGTCTACGTGGAAAAGCCGTTGACGCTGACCATCGACGAAGGCCCGCCCATCGTGAAGGCGGCGCGCGTCAACAATCGCATCTGCCAGGTGGGTATGCAGCAGCGCTCCGGCGAGAACTATTTGCAGGCCAAGCGCGACTACATCGACTCCGGCAAATTGGGCAAGGTCACCATGGCGCGGACCTGGTGGCATGGCAACGGCTATCACCTGCGCAAGGCGCCGGCTTCGCTGCAATCCAAGCCGTCGAACCTGGACTGGGCCCGCTTCCTGGGTCCGGTGAAATGGCGCGACTACGACCCGCAGCAGTACTTCAACTTCCGCGCGTATTTGGATTTTGGCGGCGGCCAGGTGACCGATCTGTTCACGCACTGGATCGACGTGGTCCACATGTTCATGGGCCAGGACAATCCGATTTCGGCGAGCGCGGCGGGCGGCGTCTACCACTACAAAGACGGGCGCACGGCGCCGGACACGATCAATGTGTTGTTGGAGTACCCGAAGGAATGGGTGGCGACTTTTGAGGCCACGCTGGCGCCGGGCATTAAGGGCGCGGCCGTCGAGATGTGCGGCACTGAAGGCAAGCTCTACATCACCCGGCAGGGCTATGAATTTCTGTCGGCCGAAAAGGGCGCGCAGCCCATCAAGGTTCCCTACACGAAGGATCAGACCATCGATCACGTGCAGAACTTCCTGGACTGCTGCCGGTCGCGAAAACTGCCGAATGCGGATGTGCAGATCGGGCACCGGTCGGCGGCCGCGTCGCATCTGGGCAACATCGCCTACGTGCAGAAACGGCGGCTGAACTACAATCCGGATCGCGAAGAAATTTTGCCGCTCTAGGGCGGGCGATTGCGCGTGTTACCTTTGGAGTCGGTATGAGGCAATTGCAGCCGGTGATCTGGATGAAGGGGACTTTTTTGAGTCCCCAGCATTTGCAGACGCAAGATCGATTTATTGAGAGCACGCTACGGTTTCACACCGAAGCGCTGAGCTTCCGCCCGTGGGGTTTCGGGCACGTTCGCATCGACCATGAGCAACTGGCGGCTGGCAACATCGCCATCGCCTCCGCGACGGGCATCTTCCCGGACGGGATGCCATTCGACATCCCCGCGCCCGATTCGCCGCCGCCGCCGAAGCCGTTGGCAGAGGCGTTCGACGTTGATCAAAACGAACTCGACGTTTTTCTGTGCATCCCCGACCAGCGGATCCCCGGGCTGAATATTTCGCTCGCGACGCGGAAGGATTCCGGTACGCGCTACTTCTCCGAAGTGGCCATGCTGCGGGATGAAAACAATGGGCTGAACGAAAAGCCGGTGCAGGTGGCGCGGAAGAATTTCCGTATTCTGACCAGCAACGAATCGCTCGATGGGTATTCGACAATTCGCTTTGCCCGGGTTAAGCGAAACCCGACCGGAACACTGGACGTGGACCAGAAGTTCGTCCCGCCAACGCTCGACATCAGCGGCACGGAATACCTGCTGGCGCTGACCCGCCGGCTGATTGAAATTCTGAGTGCGAAGAGCTCCTTGCTGGCCAACCAACGGCGGCAGAAGAATTTGAGCCTGGCCGATTTCGGCACCGCCGACATTGCCAATTTCTGGCTGCTGTATACGATTAACTCGCATTTTCCCCAGTTCCAGCATCTGCTGGAAGTCCGGCGCGGACATCCGGAAGCGCTCTACGAGACGATGGTTTCGCTGGCCGGGGCGCTGACAACGTTCTCCCTGAACCTGCATCCGCGGGACCTGCCGAAGTACGATCACGACAATCTGGGCGGCTGCTTCACGGAGTTGGACGAACAGATCCGAACGTTGCTGGAAACCGTTGTCCCCAGCAATTTCGTATCTTTGCCCCTCAAACTATTGCAACCGTCCATCTACGGCACGCCGCTGGCAGAGGACCGGTTCCTGAAGAATACGCGCATGTACCTGGCGATCTCGGCGGATATGAACGAGGGCGACCTTATCGCCAAGACACCGTATCTGGTGAAGGTCTGCTCGGCCAATCACATCGAGCATCTGGTGCGCCAGGCGCTGCCGGGCGTGTCGTTGACGCACGTGCCGAAACCGCCCAGCGCGGTGCCGGTGAAGCTGAACTGCCAGTACTTCAGCGTGGGTATGAGCGGCGGGGCATGGGAAGCCATTACGCGGGCTCGCAATCTGGCGGCGTACGTGCCAGGCGATCTGCCCGCCGCGAATCTGGAACTGATCATTTTGTTGCCGGAAGCGGGCTGATCCGCTCCCGGCGACTGGTTATTTCTTCATCGCGAAGACAACGACGACGACGATCGCCACAAGCAGCAAAACGCCCAGGGCGATGAAGATCATCTTATTGTTGGGCGGCGCGGCCTGCGGCATCCCGCCGGGCATTCCTTGGGGCATGCTGCCGGGCATTTGTGGGGCCTGCGGCATACCGGGTTGGAACGTCGGCGAATTGATGTTCATCTGCGGCGCGTTCATGTAGGGGTCCGACATCTGGGGTCCCGTCATTTGCGGCGCGCTAACGCTACCAGGCGTGAAATTCAGCCCGTCCGCCCCCACACCAACCTGCGGCATGTACACTTGCGGGCCGCTCATTTGCGGACCGGTCAATTGCGGGGCTCCGAACGTTGGACCTTGGACGTTGGCCATACCGCCAAGGGCACCCATCATCCCAGCACCAGCGCCACCGCCGGCACCTTGTGCACCGCCGCCGGCCGCGCCAGGAGGGCCACCGGCGCCGGGGGACATGAACATGCGCGTGTACTCGCTGGGGCCCGAGGGAGGAGCGGCTCCACCACCGGGGGCCCCGCCGAAGCCGCCACCGCCAGGGGGCATGGTGAAGACCTGTGTCGCGCTGGCGGCGGGAGGACCGCCGAAGGCAGGGGGAGGCGTATGGGGCGCGCTGGGCGGCGCCATGGAAGGGGCACCGCTGCCGGGGCCGCCGAAGATCTGGGTAAACTCGCCAGGCGCGCCATGCGGCTTACTTGGCGTGGGGCCCTGCGGCGGGAAAGCGAAGGGCGTGGACGGAGCGCCGCCGGAGGGCCCGGCCGGGGCGGAACCACCGCCGGAATTGAACATCCGGGTGAACTCGCCGGGCTGGCTGCCGCTGACCGATGGCAGACCGCTGGAAGGCGGGGGCGTGGACGGCAGGCTGGGAGTGGGGCCGGAGGGAGAGTTGAAGATCCTGGAGAATTCCCCGGGTGCACCCTGCGCCGGTGGCGCTTGCGGCGGCGCGTTGAACATGTTGGCGAAATCGTTAGCCGCGGCAGCGGGAGGCGCGGAGGGCGGGGCGGCGGGAGGCGGTGTGGACGGCCCGGGAGCGGTGAACATCCGGGTGAACTCGCCCCCGCCAGATGACGGCGGCGGCGCTGCCGGGGCGGATGGAGCCTTCGGCGGTTCCGGCGCTTTCGGCGGAATGCTTCCGGGGGCCGGGGCGGTGAACATCCGGGTAAATTCGCCGGCAGGAGGCGCGGCGGATGGTTTCGGCGGTTCAGCAGGCGCTGCAACCGGCACGCTGGCCGGGGCGGCGGGTTTTGGCGCTTCCGGAGCCGGGATGCTACCGGGTAGCGGGGCCGTGAACATGCGAGTGAATTCTCCGCCTCCGGCCGGGGGCGGCGCGGCGGCGGGCGGCTTCGGCGGCTCGGGAGCCTTCGGCGGTTCCGGCGCTTTCGGGGATTCCGGCGGCGCGGTGGCGCCCATCGACTGGGCGTTGAACATCCGCGTGAATTCTCCACCTTCGCTGGCGGCGGGCGCGGCCGCCGGCGGCTTCGGCGGCTCGGGAGCCTTCGGCGGTTCCGGCGCCTTCGGGGCTTCCGGCGGAGCCGTTGCTCCCAGCGACTGGGCGTTAAACATCCGCGTGAATTCTCCGCCTTCGCTGGCGGCGGGCACGGCCGCCGGCGGCTTGGGCGGCTCTGGAGCCTTCACTGGTTCCGGGGCTTTCGGGGCTTCCGGCGTAGCTGTAGCGCCCAGCGACTGGGCGTTAAACATCCGCGTGAATTCTCCGCCTTCGCTGGCGGGGGGCGCGGCGGCCGACGGCTTCGGCGGCTCAGGAGCCTTCGGCGGTTCCGGCGCCTTCGGGGCGTCCGGCGGAGCCGTCGCGCCCGGCGACTGGGCGTTGAACATCCGCGTGAATTCTCCGCCTTCGCTGGCGGGGGGCGCGGCGGCCGGCGGCTTCGGCGGCTCAGGAGCCTTCAGCTGTTCCGGCGCCTTCGGGGCGTCCGGCGGAGCCGTCGCGCCCGGCGACTGGGCATTGAACATCCTCGTGAATTCTCCGCCTTCGCTGGCGGGAGGCGGCGCGGCGGCCGGCGCTTTCGGCGGCTCGGGAGCGACAGGCGGTGCGCTCGCCTGCGCGTTGAACATACGAGTGAACTCGCCCGGGGCAGCCACGGGCGGGGCAGGCGCTACGACCTGCGGAAGCGGCAACTCCTCCGTGGGGGCTTCGGCCGGGGGAGGGGGAACACTGGCCTTCGGCGGCTCCACAGGAGAGGAGAACAGCCGGGTAAATTCGCCCGGTTCGCGGCCTTTGGCGGGGCTTGACGGCGTTGCCGGAGCGCTCGACATCGACAGCCCGCCCTTGCCACGTTCCGGCACCTGAAAGAGCTTCAGGAAGTCCTCGTCGGCACCTTTTTTGCTTTCCGGCGGCGCCTCCGGCAGACCAGCTGATGGATTGGCGGACGGCGTCATGGCGCGAAACGGGGGAAGAGTTTCCCCGCGATTGGGAAGCGACGGCGCTTGAAAGGGAGGCAGCGTGGCCCCGCGGCTGGGGTCGTAGGCCTGGAAGGGGGGCAACGTCGCGCCTTTATCCAAATCACTTAACTTCGGCTCTGGCGCTTTAAAGGAGGGCAGTGTGGCGCCCTTGGTGGGATCGTACGCCTGGAACGAGGGGAGCGTGGCCCCCTTCTCGACATCGGCCATAAATGTCTCTGGCGCTTTAAACGAAGGTAGCGTCGCGCCTTTCGTCGGATCATAGGCGGCAAACGGAGGCAATGTGGCCCCCTTCTGCAAGTCGTTCAAGGCGGAAGGCGGCGGAAACGCTGATGGCGCGTCGGGAATTCCCCCCAGCCACTCGCGGAACCCACGCCGGTCCGGCAACAAATGGGATACCACGTACGGCGTTCCGTCGTGATCGCCCACTTCAAGCACAAACTGACGGTGCTCAGAAGGCAACTGGTGGATCTTGTCCAGCAGGACATTGTTCTCCGGCGTTCGCCCGGAGAGAAACAGATGTGCCTCCACCGCCTGGCCGGAGGCCTTCTCGCGCGCAACCACGGTCCGAATCCCGTCGTTTCGCAACTCTGCCAGAATCTCGTATTTGTCGTCGAAGCTCATAGGCTGTCTACCCGTTCCGTGAAAGTAGATTATCACGCCGGCCCCGAAAGACCGCATTCAGAAAAGCACTGAGGAGGCACGCGGATTCGCATGGGAAAAGCCATCAGCCCCTCACTAATTTCCTACGGTAGCAAGTTGAAAGGGCTGTGGTAGAGTAAATCGTGCCAAGAAGCGGAAAAGGGCGGGACTTTATTCGCCGAATCCGCGTTAGGGATTAAGCGCATGAAACAGCTTTCGCGCGTAGTGTGGTCGGAGGGGATGTACCTCGGGCCTCATCATTTTCAGGTACAGGGCCGCTACTTCGAAGATTCGATTCGGTTCGCGACCTCGTCTCTATGGTTTGAGCCATGGGGAATGGTTGGGTGCGAGCTCGATTCCGAAGCCCTGATCAACGGGACGCTTTCCGTCCTCCACGCCCGCGGGATATTCCCCGACGGGCTGCCCTTCCATATGCCGCAGCATGACCCGCTGCCGGTGACACGCAACATCGCCGACGAGTTTCCGATGACTCGCGACCGCGTCACGGTTTACTTGACCATTCCCCAGCGTCGGGAAAATGGCGTCAATTGCGTGCCGTCCGAAGAGGCCTCCATAAACCCGACCCGGTTTATTGCCGAGAACCAAATGCTATTCGACGAAACGACCGGCCGCGATGAGAAAGCGGTCCGGCTCGGCCGGAAGAATATAAAGCTCGCCTTGGATCTGGACAGTCCGGATCCCAACGCCAGCGTCGCCATTGCCCGCGTAATGCGGGACGGGTCCGGCAATTTCGTCTTTGACCCGAGCTTCGTCCCCCCTTGCGTGCAAGTCGCGGCCAGCGAACGGGTTTTGAGCCTTCTGCAGCGGCTTGTGGACATTCTGGACGACAAGAGCCGCTCGCTCGGCCGCGGCAAGAGCGGTAGCGCCAGCTTGTGGTCGGAGTATTCGACTTCAGAGATCGCCACATTCTGGATGTTGCACAGCATCAACGCCGCGCTGGCGCCGCTTCGCCACCAGTTGAAGGTGAAACGCGGGCACCCCGAAGAGCTCTACAGCGAACTGGCGCGCCTGGCCGGTGCGCTTTGTACGTTTTCTGTTGATCATCATCCGAGCAAAATTCCGCTGTATAGACATCGGGAGTTGGACAAGACGTTTGAAGATCTTGACGCATTGATCCGATTCCTGTTGGAGACGATGGTTCCGACGCAATACATTCAGATCCCGCTCGAGAAAACGGCGGATTACTTCTATCAGGGCAACGTGACCGACCAGCGCGTCCTGAATCCGTCGAAGTGGATCCTCAGCGTGCGGTCCTCGGCCATGGAAGCCGACGTCATCCGAAAAACGCCGCAACTGGCGAAGCTTTGCTCCACGTCCTTCGTTCCCAAACTTGTCGAGCGCGCCCTACCCGGCCTGCCGCTCATCCATCTTCCGGTCCCGCCGTCGGCCATCCGGTCGCGCGTGGACGCGCAGTATTTTGCGGTTACCTGCAAAGGTCCCTGCTGGGAGAGCGTTTCGCAAACCCGCCAGATCGGCCTCTACATCCCTGGTGACCTGCCGGACCCCAAGCCGGAGCTGTACGTAATTCTGGAATCCTGATTTCGTTTCCCATTTCGAGGAGTGCATGCATCCCAACGCTGCCCAATCCGCACCGGCCGCCTTCGGCTCCGAGCGGCGCGCCGAAAATCTATCCTGGGTCTTCCAGGAGATATTCACTGTTATCGAGCGGTTGCGCTCCAACCGGCAGCCGGTCACGGACGCCAATGCCTTTCGCCATCAGGTCCGGGAAGCGATCAAAATGGCCGATCAGGAAGCCAAGAACCGCGGCTACGACGGGGAGGAGATCAAACTGGCGATCTTCGCCGTCATCGCGTTTCTCGATGAATCGATCCTGAATCTGCGCCTGCCCGTGTTCGCCGACTGGCCGCGACAGCCCATGCAGGAAGAGTATTTCGGCCACCATGTGGCCGGCGAAATTTTCTTCCAGCATCTGCAAAAGCTGCTGACGATGAATGACTCGCAGTCCCTGGCCGACCTGCTGGAGGTCTTTCAACTCTGCCTCCTCCTCGGCTTCATGGGCCGGTATTCGCTCGGCAATCGTGGCGACCTGCAGCCCATCCTCCACGCGACCTCAGAGAAAATCCACCGCATTCGCCGGACCAACATCGCCATCTCCCCGTTCGGCATGCTCCCGCCACCCGGCGCCTCAGCGCCGAGCGGCAACGACCCGTGGGTAAAGCGATTCATGATCATCGCCATCAGCTGCGTTGTCATCACCCTCGGTCTCTTCGGGACCTACTATTACCTGCTTTCCAACGGCATCAGCAGCCTCGCGTCGCTGGCCCGCGGCCGCTAATTTAAGGAGCCTCACCCATGTCTCCCGTTCTTCTCGTCATCATCTGTCTCCTTATCTGGATCGGCATCGCCGTCGGCCTGGCCTATCTGATCGGCTTCACCGGATCGATGTTCTGGATCTTCATCGGCGTGATGAGCATCCTCGGCATCATCGGCGCCGGGGTCTATTTGTGGCTCCGTTCCAAGCAACCGGCCAAGCCCGGCACCAATAGCGGCGACCCCGAAATCGACGCCTTGTGCAAGGATGTCGACAACAAACTGGCCGTCGCCAAAACCGTCCAGGGCGCCAAGATCAACAACCTGCCGCTGGTGTTCCTCATGGGCGAAAACGGCAGCGTGAAGACCACCACGCTGCTCAACAGCGGCTTGGAACCGGAACTTGTTTCCGGTCAGGTTTATCAGGACACCAACGTCGTTCCCACCCGGCTGGCGAACGTTTTCCTCGCCCGCCAGACACTGTTCATGGACACCGCCGGTGGCTTCATGAACGATGGCAACCGCTGGCAGCGCCTGGTCCGGCGCCTGGCTCCGGGGCAGTTGAAGAGCGTCGTCGGCGCCCAGGCGCAGGCGCCCCGCGCCGCCGTCGTCACCTTCGATGGCGAGACGTTTTTCCGCCAGGGCGGCAACGAAGCGGCCACTGTCATTGCCCGCAAGTTGAACGAACGGCTTGTCGAAATCTCCGCCCAATTGGGCATTCGCGTCCCCGTCTACGTGCTGTTCACCCGCATGGACCGCATGCAGTTCTTCCTCGATTTCGTCCGCAACATCGGCAACGAAGAGGCTCTGCAGATCTTCGGATGCACCCTGCCGCTGCCCGCCTTGGACGGCTCCGGCATTTATTCCGAAGACGAAACGCGCCGGATCACCGATCAGTACAGCCTGCTGACGCACTCCCTGTGCGACAAGCGACTGCTGTTCCTCCCCCGCGAAAATGACCCCACGAAACTCCCCGGTGCCTACGAATTTGCCCGTGAATTCACCAAATTGCGCCGGCCGCTGGTCCAGTTCCTGGTCGACCTCTGCAAGCCCAGCCAGCTGAAAACCTCGCCCTTTCTGCGCGGGTTCTACTTCTCCGGCGTCCGCCCGATTGTCATCGACGATTCGGCCGGCCTCCAGGCCGCCCGCCAGCAGCACGCACCGGCTATCGATGCCGGCCAGGGGGGCGCCACCAAGATCTTCAAACTCGGTCCCGGCGGCACCATGGGACAGAACAATCCCAGCTTCACGCCCCAGGTCGGCGCCACGCGCAAAGTCCCGCAGTGGACCTTCCTCGGCCGGCTGTTCAACGACGTCATTCTGGCCGATCACGAAGCCCAAAGCGCCTCCAGTGCCAGCACCAAAACGTCGATGGCGCAGCGCATCCTGCTCGGCGCCGCCGCGGGCCTTTCGCTGATTGCTCTCACCGCGTTCACAGTCAGTTTCTTCAACAACCGGACGCTGGAAAATGATGCGTTGGAAGCCGCGCGCGGTATCGCCAGCGTCAACATTACTGACCCCAACGCCCTCGTCGACAAAGCGTCGCTCGAGAAGCTTGAAACACTGCGCCAGACGCTCCAGAACCTGGATCAGTACAAGGTGGATGGCGCGCCGTACAAGCTCCGCATGGGCCTCTATTCCGGCAACGACATGTATCCGCACGTCAAGGAAATCTGGTGCCAGAAGTTCAACCAGACCCTCCTCGGGCCCACCCATGGCGGACTGCAGCGCATGCTGAAGGGCCTGCCTTCGTCGCCGCAACCCACCGACGATTACGGCACCTATTTCAGCGCCCTGCGAACCTATCTGACGATCACCGTCTATCCGGACAAGTCCACCAAGGACATCACCGCCGCGGCGCTCTACAACGCCTGGTCGGCCGGCCGCGACGTCAGCGACCGCGCCCAGATCGCCCGCGCGCAGTTCGACTTCTACGCCGATTATCTGCGCAACTCCGGCGGCTGCCCGCTGCCCTTCGACGCCGAAGCCGGCACCCGCGGCCGTCGCTTCCTGGCGCAGTTCTCCGGCGTCGATAGTATCTATCAATCGATGCTCGCCTCGGCCAACAAGGCCAACAAGCCCGTCAACTACAACCGCGATATCAAGAACTCGAAAGAGATCATCGTCAACGATAAGGACGTCGCCGGCGCCTTCACCAAGGAAGGCTTCGGCACCATGTCGGGCTATATCAAGAACCCCGACCCCTTCTTCGGCGGCGACAAATGGGTACTCTGCGGCGAAACGTCCAACGCCAAGGACACCGCCCGCACCAGCTGCGACAACGGCGCCGGGTCCATCGACCGTACCAACCTCGCCAAGAACCTGACCGACCGCTACACGGCCGACTACATCCGCTCCTGGCGCGGCTACTTCCGCAACTCCACATTCGTGAAGTACAAGGACCTCGAAGACGCTACCGCCAAGCTCGATCAAATCGTCTCCAACGACACGCCGCTGATGGCGCTCTTCTGGCTCGCCACCCGCAACGTGGCCGTCGAGAACGACAAGATCAAGCTGGCCTTCCAGCCAATTATGGAAGTGGTGCCGCCGCCGGCCACCGTCCAGAAGTACATCTACGCCGAGAAGAACGGCGTCTACATCGACTCGCTGGCCAAGCTCCAGAAGGCGCTCTCCGACGCCGTACCCAATCTGAAAACCGATCCCAATGCGGCCAACAAACCCATCGACGCCGCCGGCGATTCGCGCATGCAGGTGAAAGCCGTGGCGCGGAGCTTCAACCCGGACCCCGATGGCCAGGTGGACCAGATGGCGTTCAAAATCCTGGAGGATCCCATTATTCAGGTGGACCGTTTCCTGAAGGGCATGGGCAAGGATGAACTCAATGCCAAAGGCGCCGGATTCTGCAACCAGAAGTTTGCCGGCCTGCGCGGCAAGTTCCCCTTCAACCCCGCCGCTAAAGTCGACGCCACGCTCGACGATGTCGTCAAAGTGTTCCACCCGGGCGATGGCGCCATCTGGGCCTTCATCGACAACGACTTGAAAAAATATGTGAAGAAGGATGGCGGAAAGTGGGTGGGCGTCAACGCCGACAACATCCAGATCAACCCGGCCTTCCTTGCCTTCGCCAACCAGGCGCAGCGCTTCTCCGACATGGTCTTCCCCGGCGGCTCGCAGCAGCCGAAGATGGTCTACACGTTGACGCCGTTGAAGTCCGACGTCGTCACCGGTAGTTCGCTGACCATCGACGGACAAACCCAGCAGTTCGGCGCCTCCGGCGGCGGGAAACAGTTCAACTGGCCCGGAAACCAGCAGGGTGTTCGCGGCAGCGTGAAACTAGTGGGCGGCACTGCCTTCGACGTCGAAGCGCAGTCCGGCATCTGGGGCATCTACCGCTTCATCTACGCGGCCGATCGGGTCACGCCCACCGGCGGCGGCCAGAGCATCGAGTGGATTGTCCGCCAGGGCAAAGCGGCTAAGCCCATGATCATCGGCGACAAAGAAGCCAGCTACAAATTTGAGGTGAATGTGCCGATCTTCTCTCGTGAATTCAACCAGGCGCTGCAGTGCGTGCCGCTGGTGGCAAAGTGAGGCTGGCGCCAGAAACGCTCAGCGCGATGATACTATGAGACTTCGGACCTCCTGATGCAGCTCCCTGCGCGGATTGGCAAATACGAATTGCAGGAATTCCTCGGCGGTGGCATGTCACATGTCTATCGCTCGCAGGACACGGTGCTTGGCCGCACTGTTGCCGTGAAAATTCTCACGGAACAGGGCTGCTCTGACGCTGAAGCGAAAGCTCGCTTCCTGCAGGAGGCCCGCGTGGCTTCCAGCATCGTTCATGAAAACATCATGAACGTCTTTGATTTCGGCGAAGAGGGCGGCAAGCCCTATATCGTCATGGAGTTTCTCCGCGGGGAGAATCTGCGTGACGCCATTCGCAACGGCCGCGCCGGCGACATCCGGAACCGGCTACGCCTGGCGGTGCAGACCGCCAAGGCGCTCGACTACATTCACCAGAAAAAGATCATCCATCGCGACATTAAGCCGGAGAATCTGCAAGTGGATTCCACCGGCAGGATTAAATTGATGGACTTCGGTATCGCCAAAGCCGAAGGGATGCAACTCACCCGCGCTGGTTTCACCTTGGGCACGCCCTATTACATGGCGCCGGAGCAGGTGCTGGGCCAGCAAGTGACGCATCTGGTGGACGTCTATTCCTTCGGCATTTTGCTGTTTGAGATGCTGTGCGGCAACAAGCCGATCAGCGGCGACACGATCGAGAAGATTTTCAACAAGATCCTCTATGAACCGCTCGATATGGCGCCGTTACAGGCGGCAGGCGTCGATCCAGAAGTGCTGCGGATCGTCTCCAAGTGCACGGCCAAACAGCCGCAGGACCGCTATCAGAAGCTGTTTGACACCGCCGTCGACATCGAACGGTATCTGGGCGTCCAAAGCGCTTCGCGCATGGTGACCACCAGCATGCCCACCATGGGCTCCATGCAGCCGCAGAATCAGCCGTCGCAAACGCCCACATCGGCCACGCGTCCGCCAGCCCAAACCGGCTACACCCAGCAGACCCCGCCGCAGACGCAGCAACGGCCAACAACCACCAGCCAGCAACCCGGCAATCAACCCGTCGGGCAAACCGGCTGGCCCCCCACCCAGCAGACCGGCGCGCGGCCCAATATCAGTGGCACGCAGCAGGTGCCGGAGGGCCTCCCGGGCTTCGTGAAAATCCTCCCGGCTGCTTTACAGAACCAAACCGGGGTCATGATTCTCGTCGCGGTTGCCGTTCTGCTCTTCATGGCCGCTATTTATTTTGTGATTAGCTTAGTATCCTAATTGCTCATGCAACTTCCCGCGCGGTTCGGAAAATACGAGCTGCAGGAGTTCCTCGGCGGTGGAATGTCTCACGTCTACCGCGCCGTGGACACTGTGATCGGGCGTGCGGTAGCGGTGAAAATCCTCACCCCGGACGCTGCTCTCGATAGCGAGGCCAAGGAGCGCTTCCTGCACGAAGCGCGCATCTCGGGCGCCATCCAGCACGACCATATCGTCACCATTCACGACTACGGCGAAGAGCAGGGCCTGCCCTACATCGTCATGGAGCACCTGCGCGGCGGAGACCTGCGCGATGCCCTCCGCAAAGGCACAGCGGGCGACGTGATGAATCGCCTCCGCATTGCCGCCGAAATGGCCGCCGCGTTGGAGTACGTTCATTCGCGCGGCGTCATCCACCGGGATATCAAGCCGGAAAACGTGTTCCTGGAGGCCTCCGGCCGCTCCAAGCTGATGGACTTCGGCATCTCCAAGGCCGCCGGGTTCAACCTCACCAAGGCCGGCAACACCATGGGCACGCCGTTCTACATGTCGCCGGAACAGGTGATGGGCGTCAACATTACGCCGTTGGTCGACGTGTATTCCTACGGCATCGTACTGTACGAAATGTTCACCGGTGAACGCCTCGTCACCGGCGACAGTATGGAACGCCTGTTCTACGCCATCCTGCACGAAAATCCGAACCCGTCGAAACTCCAGAACGCGGGCCTGCCCCCGGCCCTGTGCGATTTGATCGTACGCTGCACGGCAAAGAAGCCGGAAGAACGAATCCAAGGGTTTGGCCAGGTACGCCAGGCGTTGGCAAAAATCATCGCGGAGCCCGGCGGCGGCGCGGCGGCGCCGGTCACGCCCCCAGCGAAAGCCAGCTCCGGCTCCTCGATGGGCCTGATTGCGGCCGCGGTAGTCGGTTTGGTTGTCATTGGCGGCGCTCTCTACATGTTCCTGGGCGGGAAATCGGCGACGCCCCCAACACCGAAGTCCTCCGGTCCGGCCGCCACCCTGGCAGCCAAAGGCGGCAACATGGCGCTCGTACCCGCCGGCGAGTTCCTGTTTGGCTCCTCGCGGTCGCCGGTGAAACTGCCCGCCTTCTACATGGACAACACCGAAGTCAGCAACAAGGCCTATCGCGAGTTCGCCAGCGCGGCGAGCCACGCACTGCCGGATGGCTTCGCCGCCGAAGCCCCCACGCTCCCGGTTACCAACATCGGCTATCCCGATGCCAAAGAGTTCTGCGCCTGGGCCGGCAAGCGCCTGCCCGACGAGCGCGAGTGGGAGAAGGCCGCGCGCGGCGCCGATGGCCGCAACTACCCGTGGGGCAACAACGAAACGGCAGCCAACGCCAACGTCGGCAACAAAGGCCCAGCCCCGGTCGAAAGTTTTGAATCCGGCGCCAGCCCCTACAAGCTGTTGAACATGACCGGCAACGTCTGGGAATGGGTAGACCATCCGCACACGCCCAGCGCCCAGGCCATCGCCAGTTTCGGTAAGCTCATGAAACCAGCGCCCACAGCCAGCGAGCCGTGGCATTACATCAAGGGCGGAGCCTTCGACCGTACTCTGGCCGAAGGCGTAACCTATGAGTGGTCCAGCGTCCCGGGGCGCTTTACCAGTCCCACCATTGGCTTCCGCTGCGCCATGGACGTGCCAGAGGCAAAGTAAGCGGCGGGGCATCGCCCGCCGCCCGAATCGCCCCTACTAGGCGGAGCGGCCCAATCCGCATTCCGCGTGAATGGCCTTCACTGCCCGCTCCAGCCCATCCCGGCTCACCACCAGATTGATGGTCAATTCGCTCGAGCCCTGCGCAATGGCGATGATGCTGATCCCTTCTTTGGAAACCGCGGTGAACACGCGCCCCGCCAACCCGGGCACGCCGCGCATCCCCTCACCCACTACGGCCAGCAGCCCGACGTTCTCGTCGATCTCAAACGGCTTGATGTAGCCGTGCTGAATTTCCAGCGCCAGCGCCTCTTCCAGGCCCTTCAAAACGACGGGCAGCTCGTCCTTCCGCACCAGGAAGCAGAAGCTCTGCCGGTACGACGAACTCGACAGCGTCAGCACTTCGGCGTTCACGATGTCCAACGCGTCCAGCGCCCGCGCCATCACACGCGTCCCGCTGATCGCCGCCGACGCCGGCTCCACCGACACCAGGGCCACATTCGCCATCGACGTCACCGCCCGCGCCCCGCGCGGCTCATCGTCGCGCAACGCCGGCACGATATGCGTCCCCGGCGCGGCCAGGTTGAAGGAGTTCTTGCTCCACACCGGAATCTTCTTTTCCACCAACGGCGCCAGCGTCCGCGGATGCAGCACCTTCGCCCCGTTATAGGCCAGCTCCGCCGCCTCCGCGTAGGTCACTTCATCCAGCACGCGCGCGTCCTTCACCAGCCGCGGATCGGCCGTCATAATGCCATCGACGTCGGTCCAGATCCACAACTCCTCGGCATCGATGGCGCTCGCCAGAATCGACGCGGAAAAATCGGACCCTCCCCGCCCCAACGTCGTCGGCTTGCCATCGGCCGTCGCGCCGTTGAAACCCGTCATCACCGCAATCTTGCCGGCATCGAGCAGAGGCACAATCACCTCCGCCGCCCGCGCCCGCGTCGCGCTCATGATCGGCGTCGCGTTGCCAAACACGGAGTCGGTCACAACAACCTGCGCCGCGTTCACCGACTCGGCCGGGGTCCCGGCTTCCGTCAGGTACGCCGCAATAATCAACGCCGTCAGCCGCTCGCCAATCGCCACCGCTTCGTCCACCGACCGCGGCGGCCGGTCACCCAGCAGCAACATGCCCTGCGCGATCCGCTCAAATTCACCAACCAGAACCCCAATGCCCGCCACCACCGCGTCCGGCGCCGCCAGCAACTCGCGCGCCGTCGTCTCGTGGCGATCACGCAACCCGGCGACATTCGCATCCACCGCCGCCCGGTTCCCGTTCTCCGCCTGCCGCAGCGTCTCCAGCAGCAGATCAGTCACCTTGGACATCGCCGAAACCACAATCGCCACCGGCCGATTAGCTCTCTCGGCGGCCGTAATCCCAGCCGAGACACGGATCCGGTCGGCACTCCCCATGGACGTGCCGCCGAACTTCATCACGATCGAATTGCTCAACTCGTTACTCCCTTTCCATTCGAAGTCTTTTCACGCACAATGCGCAGCACGGCCAGAATCACGCCCTCTTCGTCCAGCGCGCTCGTGTCCAGGTAGGTTGCGTCCTCAGCCTGCCGTAACGGAGAATCGGCGCGCGTGGCGTCGCGGTCGTCCCGTTCGCGAATATCCCGCAGCACCGGTTCGTAATCGCCGCCCAACTCCTCCACCCGCCGCCGCGCCCGCACCTCCGGGCTCGCGTCCAGATAGATCTTCACCTGCGCCCGCGGGTAGACCACCGTCCCGATATCCCGCCCTTCCATCACCACGCTCGCCTCCGCCGCGTACTCCTGCTGCTTCAGCACCAACTCCCGCCGCACGCCCGGAATCGCCGACACCCGCGAGGCCGCCTGCGAAACCACCGGCTGCCGAATCTCCGTCGTCACATCCCGGCCGTTCAACGTAACCCGCCCGCCCGTCAACAAAATCTCCGCGCTCTCAGCCAGTGGCACCAGCTTGTGATCGTCGCTCGGGTCAATCCCGTTCTCCACCGCCCAAAGCGCTACCGCCCGATACATCGCCCCGCTGTCGACGTGCAAGAAACCCATCCGCTCCGCCACGGCCTTGGCCACGGTGCTCTTCCCCGCCCCGGCCGGCCCGTCAATTGCCACGATGATTCGTTTTTCCATGTGGGTGCCTACTCGCCGCTCCCACGCAAAGGGTTCACCGCGAAGACAAACTCCTCCACCGGCTTGCCACCTACCAAATGTTCGTCCACAATCCGGTCGGCCACTTCCTTGGTCACCGAGTGATACCAGGTGCCCTCCGGATAGACCACCGCGATCGGGCCCTGCTCGCACACGCGCAAACAGTTCGCCTTCGTGCGGAACGCGCAGTTGTCGCCGGCCATCAAACCCGCCCCGGCGATGCGCTTCTTCAAGTGCTCCCAAACCTCGTTGGACTCCTCCTTCCCCGCACACTTCGGCTTCGTCTGATCGGCGCAGAGGAAGATATGTCGGGTCAGCTTACCAATCCCGAGATTGGCGGCCACGGTCGGCAATGAGGTTGGATCGTTCATGGGAGAATGTGGGGAGAGCGTTGCGCATCGGTGCGCACACTCTCTATTCTGACAAAGTGCCCCTACGGCTCGCACCCAAAGCCTTCGACGCGATTGTGGAACGCGCCGTCGCCAATATTCCCGGCCGCTTCCGCGCCCGCATGCGCAATCTCGTCATCGTCGTGCAACCCGTCGGGCCGTCGCCAGACCTGCTCGGCCTCTACGAAGGCCGGCCGGTAACCGAGCGTTCCGCCTCCGACCCCATGCTCGAAGGGCCCGATCGCATCCGGATTTTTCAGCGCCCCCACGAAGAGATGGCGCGCAATGCGGCCGAGCTCGAACGCATCGTCACCGATACCGTTTGGCACGAAATCGGCCACTATTTCGGCCTGTCGGAACGCGAAATCCACGCCGCCGAAGACCGTCGCGAACGCCTCCGCCCCCTGCGTCAGGCAGCCCGGCTTGCCAAATCCACCCGGAACAGGTAGACTTAATAGTTGCGGACTGGTTCCGCACGCGCTTAGGGTGTGCATTACCCCCCTCCTGCCCCCCGTAAGTAACAAGAATCCAATAGAACACCTGAAGAGGTTAGCGATGTACGCAGTGATCGAAACTGGCGGCAAGCAGTACCGCGTTGCTCCCGGCACATCTTTGAAGATCGAAAAGCTGGTGGGTGAACCCGGCGCCGATATCACGTTCGACAAAGTCGTCGCCGTCGTCAATGACGCTGGCGAACTCACCACTGGCCAGGACGCCGCCGGCGCCAAGGTCAACGCCAAGATTGAAAACCACGGACGCGCGGAAAAGGTCCTCGTCTTCAAGTTCAAGCGGAAGAAGCAGTACAGAAAGACCCAGGGTCACCGTCAGGGCTACACGCAAGTGATGGTCACCGGGATCCAGGCGTAAGGACAAACAGTCATGGCATCGAAAAAAGGTCTAGGCTCTACTAAAAACGGGCGCGATTCCAACGCGCAACGGCTCGGCGTGAAGCGCTTCTCCGGCGAGATCGTCACCGGCGGCTCCATCATCATTCGTCAGCGTGGGACACCCTACAAGGCTGGGGAAAACGTCGGCCGCGGCTCCGACGATACCCTCTACGCCCGTGTCGCTGGCACTGTCGTTTTCCGCGATCGCGGCCGGATGGGCAAATTCGTCTCCATCCAGGCGCTCGCCAACTAATTAGAACTCCTCCGAAAGTCTCTTTTGTAAGCCGCCGCAAAACGGCGGCTTTTCTTTTTGGTATCTCCCTATGTTTATCGATGAGGTAAAGATCTACGTGAAGGCTGGCGACGGCGGCAACGGCTGCGTAGCCTTCCGCCGCGAGAAGTTTGTCGCCAAAGGTGGCCCCTCCGGGGGCGATGGCGGCCGTGGTGGCGACGTGGTCATTGTCTCTTCGGAACACTACAATACGCTGCTCCACCTTCGCTATAACCCGGAACACAAAGCCGAGCGCGGTGGCCACGGCGAAGGTTCAAACCGGACCGGTGCCGATGGCGACGACCGCGAAGTAAAGGTCCCCGTGGGAACGGTCGTCTACGATTGGCACACCCACGAGCAGCTTTTCGACTTAAACGCGCCAAACCAGAGGTTCATCGTCTCACGAGGCGGCCGTGGTGGCAAAGGCAACGCCCGTTACGCCAAACCCTGGCACCAGACGCCGACAGAACACGAACCCGGCTTCCCGGGCCCGGAGCTCACCCTCCGGCTGGAGCTGAAGCTACTGGCCGATGTGGGGTTGGTCGGGTTCCCTAACGCTGGCAAGTCCACGCTTATCTCCCGCATCTCCGCCGCCAAGCCCAAGATCGCCGATTATCCCTTCACGACCCTGGAACCGAACCTGGGCGTGGTCCAGTTGGCGGAAGACCGTACTTTTGTCGTTGCCGATATCCCCGGCCTCATCGAAGGCGCCAGCGAAGGTCATGGCCTCGGCACCCAGTTCCTGCGGCACATCGAGCGCACCCGCCTGCTCATCCATATGGTGGATGTCAGCGACATCACTGGGCGCGACCCCGGACACGATTTCGATGTCATCTGCAACGAACTCACGAGCTATTCCGAGGAACTCGGCGCCAAGCCGATGATCGTCGTCGCCAGCAAAATCGACGCCGCGCAGGACCCCGCCCGCATCAAGGCCGTTCAAAAACTGGCTAAGAAGCACAAACTGGAGTTCCACAAGATCTCCAGCGCCACCGGCGAAGGCCTGGAAGAGCTCAAAGAGGCCATCGCCCTCCGGCTCGCTCAAACGCCCCGCGAAACGCCGACAGAGGCGTAAGCCACCTGGGCTGCAAGCACAGCCCTCTATAGCGTCCCTGGCGCCTCGAACCCAAGGCCACCGCCTGAAATCCGGTCGCCTTAAGCTGCAACGGCCTACCGCGTCTGCGACTCAAGGCATCGGCTGCCAAAACGCTCGCCCAAAAATAGATCCGCCGGTCAGGAGAGTCTCGCTCCTGGCCGGCGGGGCGCAGTATCTTATTTCGTCTAGCAAGTCAGCGTGAATCGCAGTCTTGTCAGTTTAGTGACGGGACTTAGGTTCCCGTTACTTATTAAAGCGACAAAATTCGGAAAATCGTTGCACACAAAACAAAATAAATCTGTTTGTGACAAAACACCTTAATCGTTGGGTGCGGTGGCTGCCTTAGGCGCCAGATTCCTGCCGGCGGCGAAGAACTGCTGGCCGGACAGGTTCTTATATACTCCACCGGCAATCTGCGCCGCCACCGGGCCATTCACAGCCTTCCCACCCGTCAACAGGACCACGACAACCAGCTTGTTGTTCCCGACTTCATTGAAGCTGCCAAACCACCCCAGATGGGTCGGCGTCGCCCGGTCCGTGCACGTCCCGGTTTTCCCGAGGATCGGCTCATTCGGATCGTAATGCGCCCGCCGGGCCGTACCAAACTCAACCGCGCCCATCATCCCCGGCTTGATCTCCGGAATCTCGTTGCCAAAGTCCAACTGGCGCTTCACTCGCGGCTGGAACCGCCGCAACTCATCCGCCGAACGCGGATATTGCAGGTGGTACATCGTCCCGCCATTGGCGATTGTCGAAAGCAACGATGCCAACTGCAAAGCAGTCAACTGAATGCCTTCGCCAAAGCTGGTCATCATCCCCACACCACCAAACTTCGGCGGCGCCTCGGTCAAAGAGCCGGGGCTCTCTCCGTCGATGCCCAACCCGGCCCGCTCGCCCAAACCGAACTGCCTGGCGTACGAATGAACCTTTTCAAACCCAAGCTGCTCACCGACCTTCGCAAAATAGTAGTTGTTCGAAGTCGCCAGCGCGGTCGTCAAATCGATCGTAGACCGTCGGCCTAGCCGAATCTGCGTCTCGCGGTCAACAACGCCTTCGTGCAATCCGGCGAGCGCGCAAACCAGCTTGATCGTCGAACACGGTTGAAATCCGCTGCCCAGCGCCAATTTCTGGTTCACAATCGTCAAAATACGTCCCGTTTTCGGGTCCGCCACCACAACACTGCCGTTGTACGGCCCAAGGGCGTTCACGGCGGCCTGACGGATCGTCAGGTCCTCCCCGGCGATATCGTCTCCCGTCGTCGAGTCAGCAAAAGTTGGCTCTTTCCAAGGCCCCCCGGATACGGTACCCGCACGCCCAGTACGAGTCCTTGCCAGCGCTCGCTTCCGGGACGCAACCGTAGCGGCCCGCTTCGACGCCGCCGTGGTCTTCCCCACTGCCTTCGTCGTTTTCGACGCAACGGCCGTCTTCTTCCGAACCGGTTGCCGCCGCGAAGGAATCGCCAACGCGGGAATCGCGAAGAGCAAAACCACCAGCCCAGCCAGAACCATCCGCCAGCGCGCCGTGAGAACACTCAAATCTGTCATCAAAACAAAATTCCTTCCTTGCGTTGTTCCGGACTTGAGACCCGCCCATTCGTACTACGAACCCTGTGTCTTGTTGCCTGTTATTTTGACCGACTCTAGTACTAGTAGTCAATCAAAAAACGCCCTAGAAACTACTTCGCAGTGGTGCCGCTTACCTATTGTATCGACACCACTTGCGCCTACCATTAGGAGGACACGCGTGTTACCGGAATAAACCTAGGCGGCCGTCCACCCGCCGTCGATCGAAACCACGCTCCCGTTCACGAAACCAGCCTCGTCCGAAGCCAGATAAAGCGCCAAATTCGCAATCTCCTCCGGCTTTCCCAGCCGCCCGATCGGCTGCCGCTGATTCAACTCCGCCCGCACCTTTTCCTTCTCATGCTTGTGGTACTTTTCCAGGTACCCTTCCACAAACGGCGAATCCACCGTCCCCGGACACACGCAGTTCACCCGGATCTGCGTCGGATAGTCCACCGCCAACTGTCGCGTCATCGCCACAACGGCGCCCTTCGTCGCACAATAGGCGAACCGCTTCTTTACGCCGATCAGCCCCGCCACGCTCCCAATATTCACAATCCGCCCCGACGACTTCAATAAATGCGGCATCGCATACTTGGTCACCAGGAACGGCCCCGTCACGTTCACCCGCATCAGCCGCTCGAAATCGGCGGTCTCGGTGTCTTCCACCGTCCCCACCAGGCCAATCCCGGCATTGCTCACCAGGACGTCCAGGCCTTCCAGGCCCGCAAACAAATCCCGGATCCCCGCCTCATCGGTGACGTCGCACCGCACCGCCCGCGCCCCGGGCAACTCCGCGGCCAGCTTCTCGGCCCGCGCCATATCAATGTCGGCAATCAGCACCGTCGCGCCCGCCGCCGCAAACACGCGACTGGTCGCCTCCCCGATACCACTTGCACCGCCGGTCACCATCGCGACCCGGCCATCCTGACGAAAAGGTGTAGTCATTTCTCCACGATTGTATCGAAGCTTTCCCCCCGCGCCACCCCTCTCTGTTATGTACGCTAAGTATTCATGAATGGTAGGCGTCTGCTCGTCATTGCCTGCAATGACGAGGCTCGAACTCTAAATTTTATTCCTGAGTTGCCTCAGGCGTTCTACGACGCCATGGTCGACGCCAACTCCGGCGGCTGCCGCCACCACGCCCTACCCCTTATCAACCCCTCCCGCGACAAGCTCATCGACGCCCTGGCCGATGTCATCCAAGCCGCCGGCCGCGAGCGGGACGAACTCATCCTCTACTTCCTCGGCCACGGCACCGTCAATATCCATTCCAACAAGTACTACTTCGGCGCCTCCAATTCTGTCGGCGTCGATCTCGCCAGCGAGTTCGATCGCCTCCTCTCCGGCGCCCCTCCTCCGCGAGCCCTCGCCCTCATCCTCGACACCTGCCACTCCGGCGGCGGCGCCGTCCAGGCCGCGGCCGTCTGCGGCGGCCTCACACAGTTCAGCATCCTCGCCGCCGTCACCAGCGGCCTCGCCTACAACGGCGACTTCTCCCGCGCGCTCCTCGATCTCATGCGCGACGAATCCTTCGAATCCACCACCGGCACTATCTCTCTCGAAGAAGCAGCCAACTGGTGCGGCCGCCGGCTGCAAAAAACCGAACTGCCCTTCTACATCAGCGGCAAACAGGGCGGCCGCGCCATTCCCTATCTCGCCCGAAACCCTGCCTACGACGGCGCCGGCGGCCGCTCGCTACCCCAGCACTTCCAGCCGCCCAAAGCGCTTTCCCTCATCGAAGCCGGCCTGCGCAATGCCAATGTCGTTCATGTAACAGGCAGCTTCGGCGCTGGAAAAACCACCTTGGCCATCGCCTTGGTGCACCTCTTCGGCCCCCGCGGGAAAACCAGCCCGAATTTCCTCCACGCCGCCGTCTTCCTCACGCCCCACACAACCACCGGCATCCTCGCCGAAACGCTCTGCGCCCAACTGGCCCTCTCCTCCAGCGCCTTCCGCGAAAGTCTCCACACTGTGGATGACGCACCCATCCAGCGCCTGCGAGCCGGCAATCCGCTCATCCATCGCGTGCTCCAACCCCTGGAAGCCATGCGAACCAACGCCAGCGTCCGCATCGTCATCGACGGCTGCGAAGAAATATCCGGTCCCGACGCCCCCACCATCCGCACCTTCCTTCGCCAACTCTCCCGGATGCCCCTCGTCCGACTCGCTCTCTTCGCCCATCGCGATAGCGATCTCCCCGGCTCGGGAGCCCGCAAAGTAGACGTCAACCGTGCTGATGAACACGATCTCACCGCCTACCTAGTCGCCCGCGGCATCGCGGACCCCGCCCTCCGCGCTGCCATTCTCAACAACAGCCGCCTCAACTGGCAGCAAACCTGCCTCCTCGCCGCTCTCGCCGAAAGCGGCGAACCGGCTACGTCACTCGGTAAACGCGGCCAGTCGCACTACTTCCGCCGTCTCCTCGAAAATCTCGATCACATCGAAACGCCCTGGAGCACCCATCTCGCCCCGGTCCTGGGCATCGTCGCCCTCGCCGGCAAAGGACCGATTCTTCCCATCGAACTGCTCCTGGCTGCCTCGGAACGCCTCAACGGTCCAGCCACGCTCCCGGCCGTCCGCGAAGTGCTCGCCCGCCTGAACGAACTCACCGAACAATCGGACGCCGGCAAACCCACCGAACTCCTCGGCCTCGCCTTCCCAGCCCTCGAATCGTATCTGTTCTCGGAGGCCTCCGGTGATCACCTCCTCGATCGCCAAACCTACGAAACCGCCCTCGTCGAAGCCATCGAAACTCTCGCCCCCCGCGTTGCCATGTGGTCCGGCCGGGTCGAAGAATACGCCTGGCGGCGCGAAGCCGATCACCTCGAATCACTACGGCATCCGGCATTGCTTGATTCTCTCCATTTTCGTCGCACTAAATATCTGACGGAGGATCTCCAGCGGCTGCAATCCTGGCGGACTATCTTCTCGAAAGATGGAAGAGACCGGACCCTCAACACCCTCTACATCTCATTTCAGATTGAGCTCATTAGCCTGGAAATCCTTCGCCGACAGTCAACGTCCGGTTCGACAATTGAGAACGAACTGGAAACGCGTAACGAGAACCTGCAGCGCGCTTACAACCTTCTCAACGATACTTTCCCTGATGAGCGGGCCACAATTTCGGCCAATCGAGATTGGGCGGACTGCTTAGCGGCGCGGGTATCGGTCCAGGAATCTCTCGTGTTCTCTGAAAAGCTGGCGCAGCGCGCCCGTTTGCGGTTGAGCATCGAGGATTTCATCCTGCTTGAGATTGAATGCACGCTACTCACTCGCAAAAAGGAGGCCGCCGAGAAAAACGAGCTGATATTGCAAGAGAGCGAACCACTACTTTCGCGAATAAAAAAGACGACTGGCACGAATAGCCGAATCTACCTCGACCTGCTGACCTTCCGGGCCTCCATTCTCGGCCAATCTGATCCTGTACAAGCGGTCTCTCAGTTGCAGGATATTCTGAACGAGAAGCGATCCCACACTTCTGATGATGACGAAAGCGTACTCACCACGCGCCACAACCTCGTCGTAAATCGCCTACGTTTAGACATCCCAGAACAAACTCACGTGGCCTTTACTGAGGTTGAGAAACTTGTTGAGGACCAGATTCGGTATTTCGGGAGGTTTCACTATGACTCGATCCAAACCCGGCTTCTCGACTGCACTGTTGGGTTTACGAAAGAGTTTCGATCGGCATCAGCGAGTCACCGCAAGCTATCCGACCTGCTCCATGACGCCACTCAAGCTCTGAAACCTGAACACGAAATACTGATCGTCATAAGAGGTTGGCGCGCTGTCGTCGCGCACGCGATCGGGTCAACAGACGCCTCCATCTCGGAATGTGCTACCGCCCTCGACGCCCTTCTCGCTTCCAACCTTCGCCAAGACAGGCTAAGCAAATATCTCCGTTTGGCGGCGGGCAGAGAGGTCATCACAGCTGGCGTGGGTATGTAAACGCCTCCGCCACCGCCCGCCCAATCATCTCTTTCCCCAAATAGAACCGCGCCTCATGCGGATCCGCCCCGTTGTCCGGCGTCCACGTCCCCTCAATCGTCCCCCCAGGGAACAACGGACCCAGGTCCGGTTCCGCGGCAATGTAGTCGTTCCGGTCCGCCACGTTCACCCATCGCTTCACCTTCGGCGGAAACACAGGCGGCTGCGGCCACAGGTTCGGATACACCACCCCGCGCAGCCCCAACGGCGAACCAATCGTCACCAACAGCGGCAACTCCGCCCGCTCCGTCCGCTGATGCAACGCCTCCCACGCCACCACGCTCCCCAGCGAATGCGCAATCACCACCCGCGTCTCCGGCCCAAGGTGTTCCAGCACCCGCTCGCGCGCCTTCACCCGTATCTCCGGTTCCTCCAAGTACCGCGTCACTTGGTCCAACGCGCTCACGACAAAACTCGCCGCTCCATACACCGGCGGCACAAACCACGGAACCCGCGATAATGTCCGAATCGCCCATCCCAGCACCGCGCCCGTTCCCTGCGCTCCCTCCGCCCCCAGTCGGTACCCGCCCACCGCCCGCCGCGCATCATCCCGCTCATATTCATCCAGCGAACGCGCCGCCACGTTCCTCAGCCACTCCTTCGTCAACTCGTCTACCATGGCGCTCTCGGCCACCGCCCCGCCCTGCCCGCCCGGCCGCAAGAAATAGTTCCCATAAAACCCCATCCGGCACCGCACCTCGCCGCCCCGGATCCGGTCAGCCAGCGCCCCGTCCCCGGCAATCCGCACCGCCCCTGCCAGTTGCGTCCGCCACTCCTGCTCCAACGTATCGGCCGTCAATTGCTCCTTCGCAATCCCATGTACAAATACGATCTCGCTCATTTCGCCTCAATCCTGCCGTCTACAATAGCGCATACGCCACAGCCGCGTTATCCTAGTCGTCGTTCCCGGTAACCGCCCCAAGGAGCCTCAACAGTGAGCCAGAAAAAACACGTCCCCTACGTCCCCATCGACCGCAAAATGACGGAGTTCTCCTACTTCGCCGTCATCCTCGGTCTCTTGATGAGCGTCATCCTCGGCGCCGCCAATGCCTATCTCGGGCTCAAGGCCGGCATCACGATCGCCGCCACCTACCCCGCCGCCGTCATCGGCATGGCCCTCCTCCGCTTCAAGCGCGGAACCATTCTCGAAGAGAACCTCGCCCGTACCGCCGGCTCCATCGGCGAGTCCATCGCCGCCGGCGCCATCTTCACCATCCCCGCCTTTGTCATTTCCCGCGCCTGGCCGGTCTTCGACATCGAACACGGCTACCTGAAATCCACCGCCCTCATGCTCGTCGGCGGCGTCCTCGGCGTCCTCTTCGTCTCCCTCGTCCGCCGCGTCATGGTGGAAGACGACGATCTTCCCTTCCCCGAATCCGTCGCCGCTGCCGAAATCCATAAGGCCGGCCAATCGGCCTCCAAAGCCGCCAAGTTTCTCTTTATCAACATGGCCACCGGCGCCGGCGTCTACATCCTCGGCGTCATGAAACTGTTCGAGCCCGACCGCAACTTCCTCTTCCACATCGGCAACCTCGGCCACACCACCGTCAAGCTCGGCTCAGAACAAAAAGCCCTCTCCGTCGGCGGCGTCACCATGGCCGCCGCGCCCACTATCAGCCCCGCCTATATCGGCGTCGGCTACATCATCGGGCCCAAACTCGCCGCGCTCAACTTCTCCGGCGGCGTCCTCGCCTGGGGCTTCCTCATTCCGATGCTGATCTACTTCCTCGGCGACGACCTCCAGAAATTCCTCCCGCCCGGCGCCGCCGAAGGCGATTGGCAAGCCCTCGCCGCCGCCGTCTGGCGCTATATCGTTCGCCCCATCGCCGTCGGCGGCATGCTCGTCGGCGCGGCCAATACGCTCTGGAAAATGCGCAAGAATCTGAGCGTTGGCCTCGGCCGCGCCTTCGCCGAACTCCGCGGCGCCGGCCCCGCCGTTGACAAGGAAAACCGCACCGAACAGTACATGAGCTCGAAGTCCGTCTTCGGCCTGATCGGCCTCACCTTCCTGGCCATGATCGCCGTCTACTACTACTTCGCCGGCGCCATCTGGATCGCCACCGTCGCCGCCGTCGTCATGTTGATCACCGGCTTCTTCTTCGCCACCGTCTCCGGCTCGCTCACCGGCATGATCGGCTCATCGAACAACCCCGTCAGCGGCCTGACATTATCCACCCTCCTCATCGCCGCCCTCCTCATGGTCTCCCTCGGCGTCGGTGGCCCCGAAGGCGTGGCGGTCGTACTCGCCGTGGCCGCCGTGGGCTGCGTCTCCGCCGCTGTCGCCGGAGAACTGCTACAGGACTTCAAAGTCGGCTACATCCTCGGCGGCACTCCGCGCACCATTCAATGGGTCGAACTCCTCTCCGTCGTCGTCTCCTCGCTAGTCATGTTCTTTCCGTTGATGCTCCTCCACCAGGCCAATATCAAGCAGGGCGGCATCGGCTTCGGCGATGCCAAGCTCCCCGCTCCGCAGTCCGGCCTCATGGCGCTCATCGCCCAGGGCATCGTCGGCGGCGATATGGCGTGGCCCCTCGTCATCATGGGAATTTTCATGGGCCTCGGCATGATCATGATGCAGGTCCGCAGCCCCATGCTCGTCAGTGTCGGCATGTACCTGCCCTTCGCCACGACGTTCGCCATCTATGTCGGCGGCCTCTTCCGCGGCATTGCTGACCGTATCGCCGCCAGCAAGGGCCACAACGAAGGCCAGCGCGCCCGTAGCGAGAACATCGGCATCCTCATCGCCTCCGGCATGATCGCCGGCGAAGGCCTCATGGGCCTCGTCGTCGCCGGCTTCGCACTCGGCGAAATCCCGCTGCCCGAGTTCTTCAAAGAGCCCAGTTATTTCGTCGGTCTCGGCGTTTTGGCGCTCATGGCGATCAACATGATCTCGGTCCCGATCGCCAATGCGGGCGACCCCGACGAACCCGCTCCGCCAACCGCCATGATGTAAATGGCCTTACATCAATTACCATAGTTACTTGTCCCGAATCACGACCTCCCACGATTCCGTCACGACCAGTTGGCCCCAAGTCTATATGGGGGTGGCCTTCACCACCATGGCCACGCTCTTGCTCGAACTGGCGATGACCCGGATTTTTTCCGTAGTTTTCTACTACCACTTCGCCTTCCTGGCCATTTCCATCGCCCTCTTCGGCCTCGGCGCCGGCGGCGTCTTCTCCTATGTGATCGCCGCCCAGCCCGCGCCCCTCTTCCGTAAACTCGGTCGCCTGTCCCTGGTCAACGCCGTGATGCCGCTCATCAGCGTCATCTTCATCCTCACCCGCGGCCAGGAACTCACCAACGCTACCCTCGCCGCCGTCTACTTCTTCAGCGCCCTGCCCTTCTTCCTCGCCGGCGCCATCGTCTCACTGGCCATCTCGGAAACCATCGAACGCATCGACCGCGTCTATTTCTTCGACCTCCTCGGCGCCGCCGGTGGCTGCCTCCTGCTCATCCCGCTGCTCAATAATTTCGGCGGTCCCAACACCGTCATCGCCGCGGCCGTTCTCTTCGCCGTCGGCGCCGCCATCTGGTACAACCTCGATGGCCACCCGCCCCTCCGCGCCGCCTCCGTCGCCATCGCGCTGCTCCTGACTGTCCTCATCGTCCTAAACACCAAGAGCCACTGGATCGACGTCCACTACGCCAAAGGCCAGGCCCTCGACAACGAAATCTTCGTCAAGTGGAACACCTTCTCGCGCATCTCCGTCGCCAAGGAAAAGACCAGCGGCCAAACCCAAATCGTCATCGATGCCGACGCCTCCACCGGCATCATGGACTTCAACGTCGACGCCCTTACGCCCGACCAGTTGAAGGACCTCACCCAGCAAGGCCCGGCCTTCCCCTACGTCATGCGCCCCGGTGCCAAGACCCTCATCATCGGGCCCGGCGGCGGCTGGGACGTCGCCCGCGCCCTCGCCTCCGGCTCCAAAGACATCACCGGCGTCGAGATCAACCCCATCATCGCCACCACCGTCATGCGCGGCGACTTCGCCTGGATCAGCCGCAACCTCTATCGCCGCCCCGGCATCCGCATCTTCGAAGAGGATGGCCGCAGCTTCGTCCGCCGCAGTGAAGAAAAGTACAGCGTTCTGCAGGCCACCCTGGTCGACACCTGGGCCTCCACCGCCGCCGGCGCGTTTGCTCTATCGGAAAACAATCTCTACACGACGGACGCCTTCTACGACTATCTCTCCCACCTCAACGACGACGGCGTCCTGGCAATCACCCGCTGGGGTTTCGACCCTCCCCGCGAGTCCGTCCGCCTCCTCATCCTCGCCCGCGAAGCCCTCGCCAAGCTCGGCGAAAACGAGCCCCAGCGCCACGTCATGGTCATCCGCGAAGGCTCACAGAAAGAGCTCGAAGGCTGGGGCGCCCGCGACACGGTTCTCATCAGCCGCAAGCCCTTCACCGATGCCGACGTCGCCCGCGCGCAGTCCATCATCGCCACCTCGCGCTTCCAGCAGATCTACCTCCCCGGCGATGGCGCCAAGAACCCCTTCGGCCAGGCGCTGCTCGCGAAAAACCTCGATAATTGGCTGGAAAACTATCCCTTTGACGTCACCGCCGTCGACGACAACCGGCCCTTCTTCTTCTACACCGTGCAGCCGCGCGACCTCTGGAACTTCCTGACGACCATGAACAAGGACAGCGCCGATTACAAAATCAACCGCGCCGTCCCCATGCTCTTCTCCCTCGTCGGCATCAGCCTCCTGGCCACGCTCATCATCCTCGCGCTCCCGCCCTTGGTCCTCGGCACACGCCTCCCGCGCGAAAAAGGCGTACTGCAATTCCTCATGTACTTCCTCTGCATCGGCGTCGGCTATATCCTCATCCAGGTCGCGCTCATCCAGAAGTTCGTCTTGTTCCTGGGACACCCCACCTACGCGCTCACGGTCATCATTTTCAGCATGCTGGTCGCCAGCGGCTGCGGCAGCTTCTTGAGCGGCAAGTACATCGGCGACGATGACAACAAACTCATGCGCGCCCTCGGCCTCGTCAGCGTCCTGGTCGCCAT
>CAMATG010000008.1 GCA_945860645.1 Candidatus Sulfopaludibacter sp. SbA3
AACCGGACATTCTTCTTGTATGGGTATGAGGGGATTAAAGAGGATCGGCCGAGGAACAACGGGACGCCGACGGTACCGACGGCGCGGATGAAGAACGGGGATTTGTCGGAACTGTTCAACCTGCCGAATCCGAGTTTGTATCAGGTGTACAATCCGTTCACGGGACGCGAAGTGGTGACGAATGGCAACCGACTGGTGCAACGGGATCCGTTTCCTGGGAACATCGTTCCGGCGAGCCTGATCAGTCCGATTGCCAAGAACATCTTGAAGTACTTCCCGGACCCGTTGCAGCCGGGCGTGCAGAACAACTACCAGCGGTCTGAGCTGACCGAGCACGCCGATTATGGGTCGCACACGATTCGGGCCGACCAGACGATCACCGATGCCAACCGGATGTTTGTACGGGCGAATTGGTACGACCGGAACAGCACCTACAATGATTATTTTTCGAATATTGCGACCGGGAATTTGTTTCAGTTCATTTCGCGCGGGGCTGTGATCGATGGCGTTCACACGATCGGCGCGACGATGGTTTTGAACATTCGGTAGGGATACAACCGGTTTATCCGGGCGGATGATAATCCGTATAAGTCGCACGGGTTTTACCTGACGAGTCTGGGGCTGCCGGCGTCGTTAAACGGCCTGACTTCGGACGATGTCCGGAAATTTCCTCGGATTGACCTGACGGGGTACCAGGGAACGGCTGGTGGTGGCGAATGGCGGCCGAACGATACGCATAACGTCAATGCGACGTTGTCGAAGTCGCAGGGTTCACATTTCATGAAGATGGGGACGGAATTCCGGTCGTACCGGGAGAATCGGCGGGAGTACGGGAATAATGTGACGTCGCAGTTTTCTTTCGACACGGCGTGGACGCGTGGGCCGAACGTGAATTCGCCGGCGGCGCCGGCGGGGTTTGGACAGTCGGTTGCGGCGCTCTTGCTGGGATTGCCGACGAGTGGTGGAATCTGGCGGCCGGCATCGTATTCGGAGCAGTCGACGTCTTGGGGGGTGTTCTTCCAGGATGACTGGAAGGTTTCGAAGAAATTGACGGTGAATCTGGGCCTCCGGTGGGAGTTCGAGACGGCGTTGGAAGAGCGGTACAACCGGAGTGTTCGCGGGTTCGACGCGGCGGGGACGTTCCCCTGGGAGGCGCAGGCGCGGGCGGCGTATGCGGCGAATCCGGTGGCGGAACGGCCGGCTTCGGCGTTCAACGTTCGGGGCGGGCTAACGTTTGCGAACGTCAATGGGCAGCCGAGCGGGATGTACGACACGCCGAAGTTGAATTTTATGCCGCGGCTGGGTTTTGCGTACAATTTGCGGCCGACGACCGTGGTGCGTGGTGGATACGGGGTGTTCAACGGATTCCTGGGCCAGCGCCGAAGCGACGTTTTGCAGACCGGGTTCAGCCGGCAGACCGATTTCCAGATTACGAACAATGGCTTCTTGACGCCGGTGGCGACGTTGGCCAATCCTTTGCCGACGGGGCAGTTGTTCCCGGTTTTGGGCGCGGGCCAGGGGTTCGAGACTGGCATCGACACGGGCTTGACCTTTTTCAATGGCACGCCGCAGGTTCCCTACATGCAGCGGTGGCAACTGGGCGTCCAGCAGACGATTGCGGGCGGGTTTCTCTTGGAGATTGGCTATATCGGCAACCGGGGCACGCGGATTGAGACTAATCGCGACCTGAATGCGATTTCCAATTCGTTTTTGAGCGGGGACCTGACGCGCACGGCGGCGATGGTGGCGAACAACAATTATTTGTCAGGAAACCTGACGAATCCGTTTCGGGGTCTGGTTCCGGATTCGGCGCCGAATTTGAACGCGGGAACGACGAGATCGCGCGCCGCGCTGTTGCGGCCGGTGCCGCAATTCGGGTCGCTGACGACCACGACTAACCAGGGATACAGCTGGTACCATTCGCTGCAGGTGCAGATGGAGCGGCGGTTTTCGAAGGGGTTTACCGTCCAGGGGAACTACACTTTTTCAAAGTTTATGGAGGCTACCGCGTACATGAATGCGGCGGATGCGCGGCCGGTGGAAGTGATTTCTGATTTCGACATCCCGCATCGGTTGGTGATGAGCGGGATTTACGAGTTGCCGTTCGGCAAGGGACGCCCCTTTGCGCAGAACATGCCACGGGTGGTGGAGGGGATTATTGGCGGCTGGCAGCTGTCGGCCATCTACACGTACCAGGCGGGGGCGCCGATCAATTTCGGAAATATAGCGTTTATTGGCGACATTAATGCGGTGAAGAAGGACAATCCGACTCGGGAACGCTGGTTCAACACGACGGCTGGATTCCTGCAAGACCAGCTGCAGAGCAGTTTGCGATACTTCCCCCTGCGGTTCGGGTTCCTGCGTGCTGATGGGAGCAACAATTGGGACGCTTCGCTAATTAAGAATACCCGCTTCAAGGAGCGCTACAACTTTCAGTTCAAGGCGGAATTCCTGAATTCGCTGAATCGGGCGCAGATGCCGGCACCGAATACGGATCCGCGGAACGCGCAGTTTGGTGAGATTCGGGCGACGAATCAGGCGAACTACCCGCGGCGGATCCAGATTACGGCGAAGTTCCTGTTTTAGATCAGTAGTCCGTCATCGAGTCGCCGCCGATGCCGACGCGTAAAGCGTTGAGCACGGCGGCGATGTCGATGGCTTCCTGGGCAAGTGCGCCGACGGATGGGGTGAGATATCCGGCGGCGGCTAAGGCCATGCAGATGCCGCTCGCGGCCATGCCGCCGATTGCGCTTTGGAGAGCGATCGTCCGCATCCGGCGACCGATGTGGATGAGTTGATCGACGCGGCGGAGTGAGGGTTCGAGGATGGCGGCGTCGGCGGCCTGGACAGCGATTTCGCCTTTGTCGCCGAGCGCGATGCCGACGGTTGCTGCGAGGAGAGCGGGAGCGTCATTGATGCCGTCGCCGACGTAGAGAACAGGGGTCTTTGCCGCGATTTCGGTGACAAACTTGACCTTTTCCTCCGGACTTTGGCCGTAGTGGACCTCTTTTATGCCGGCGAGTTCGGCGAGGTAGCGGACTTCGCTTTCGCGATCTCCGGAGAGGAGGACGACGCGGGTGCCACCGTGACGGGTGCCGAGGTGTTTGACGAAGTCGGGTGCATCCTGACGGGGCTTGTCGCGGAAGCGGATTTGCGCGGCGAATTTGCCATCAATGATGACGAGGCATTCCAGGCCTGCACCTTCGGCGGGGATTTCGAGATTGAGTTGTTTGGCGCGCTTTCGGCCGGTTACTTCGACGGACAGGCCGTCGGCAATTCCGATGAGTCCCTGGCCGGGAAGTTCGTGGACCTCGGTGACTTCGGCTGGGATTTGGCCTTCGCCGGCCTTCACGAGGGCCGTCGCCAGGGGGTGGCGCGAATAGCGTTCCAGGCTGGAGACGATGCCGAGTAGGCGGTCCTTGGTGAAGCCGGGGCCGCAGTTGACTTCGGCTACGGTGGGGGTACCGTAGGTGAGGGTTCCGGTTTTGTCGAAGACGAAGACGCGGCAGCGGTCGATTTCTTCGAGCGAGGCGGCTTTTCGGATTAGGATTCCGTTTTTGGCCGCGAGCGAGATCGCACCGATGACCGCAACGGGGATTCCGATGAGGAGGGGGCAGGGGGTGGCGACGACGATGACGGCGAGGAATCGGGCGGGGTCGCCACTGAGGGCCCAGGCAGCGCCGGCGAGGATCAGCGCGAGCGGTGTGTACCAGGCGCCGAGACGTTCGGCGAGTCGTCGCATGGCGGGTTGATTTTCCTCGGTTTCTTTGACGACGCGCATGATTTGGGCATAGCGGGATTCGACGGCAGGTTTCGTGGCGCGGATGGTGAGTGCGGTATCGCCGTTCATCGCACCGGAGAGGACGTTGGAGCCGGGCGATTTGGAAAGGAGATAGGGTTCACCGGTGAGGTAGGCTTCGTTCATGGTGCCGCGGCCGATGGTGACGACGCCATCGACGGGGCAGGTTTCGTGGGGGAAGATGACGAGGAGGTCGCCCGGGGATATTGACTCTATGGGGAAGTCTTCTGTGGTGTCGGCCTTGATGCGGTGGGCTATGCGGGGCATGCGCTGGGCAAGGGCGTCGAGGACCGATGACGCGCGGCCGGTGGCATATTGTTCGAGGACGGTTCCTCCGGCGAGCATGAGGACGATGATTGTGCCGGCGAGGTATTCGTGGAGGATGAGTGAGGTGACGATGGAGACCATTGCGAGGATGTCGGCATCGAAGCGACCGGAGAGGACGCGGCGGATGACCATCCAGACCTGGGGAACTCCGCCGAGAAGGAGAGCGGCGAGGAGGGGGAGGGAGTATTGAGTATCGGGAGCGCCCAGGGGAAAGCGGAGGGTGAGGTGGGCGAGGATGCCGAGGAGGGCGATGGCGGCGATAGCGGTATCACGAGTGAAGTAGGCCACTAGGACCACTGTACGCTTTTAAACGTTAAAAAGCCCGATCTGGTTAGGATCGGGCTTTTCGAGAATTAATTTGGGCGACTTCCTACTCTCCCACACACTCGCGCGTGCAGTACCATCGGGGCTGAGAGGCTTAACTTCCGTGTTCGGGATGGGAACGGGTGGGACCCTCTCGCTAGGATCACCCAAAAGCTGTAGAAACTTTTGAAGAAGATCTGAGGATCTTTGTATTGAATACTGACGGGCAACGGAAAGCCAAATTACTCTGAAGTATCGTGCATGTATGCACAGTAAATTTTATGGTCAAGCCGAACGGGCTATTAGTAACGGTTAGCTCAAAGTATTACTACTCTTACACACCCGTCCTATCAACGTGGTAGTCTTCCACGGCCCTTCTTACCTTACGGTTGGGAAAACTCATCTTGGGGAAGGTTTCGCACTTATATGCATTCAGCGCTTATCCTAACCGAACTTCGCTACACAGCTGTGCCACTGGAGTGACAACTGTATCACAAGAGGTTCGTTCAGCCCGGTCCTCTCGTACTAAGGCCAAGCCCCCTCAATTTTCCTGCGCCCACCACAGATAGGGACCGAACTGTCTCGCGACGTTCTGAACCCAGTTCACGTACCGCTTTAATAGGCGAACAGCCTAACCCTTGGGAGCTTCTACACCCCCGGGATGCGATGAACCGACATCGAGGTGCCAAACCGGAGCGTCGATGTGAACTCTTGACTCCGATCAGCCTGTTATCCCCGGCGTACCTTTTATCCGTTGAGCGATGACCCTTCCATACAGAATCACCGGATCACTAAGTCCTGGTTTCCCACCTGCTTGACTTGTAGGTCTCGCAGTTAACCGCGTTTATGCCTTTGCACTCGACGGTGGATTTCCAAACCACCTGAACGCAGCTTCGAGCGCCTCCGTTACAATTTAGGAGGCGACCGCCCCAGTCAAACTACCCGCCTACCAGTGTCCCTCTTCCCGATCAGGGAAGTAGGTTAGAATCACAGATTGAACAGGGTGGTATCTCACCATTGGCTCCATCGACTCCAAAAAGCCGATCTCAAAGCCTCCCACCTATCCTGCGCAGTTCAACCCATAATTCACTGATAGGGTATAGTAAAGGTGCACGGGGTCTTTCCGTCTTGTGGCGGGCATCCGGCGTCTTCACCGGAACCACAAATTCGCCGGGCGAGTTGTTAAGACAGTCGTCAGATCGTTACGCCATTCGTGCAGGTCGGAACTTACCCGACAAGGAATTTCGCTACCTTAGGACCGTTATAGTTACGGCCGCCGTTCACCGGGGCTTCAGTTTACAGCTTCGCTTGCGCTAACCGCTCCCTTTAACCTTCCGGCACCGGGCAGGCGTCAGCCCCTATACGTCGTTTTCGACTTAGCAGAGACCTGTGTTTTTGTTAAACAGTCGCCTGACGCTATTCACTGCGGCCCACTTGCGTGGGCACCCCTTCTCCCGAAGTTACGGGGTTAATTTGCCTAGTTCCTGAACAACTCATCACCCGAGCGCCTGAGAATACTCATCTCGTCCACGTGTGTCCGTTTGTGGTACAGTTACCTAACTCTCCTTAGAGGATTTTCCTGGCAGACGATCTGGCGGATTTGCCTTTCCAGATCTCCCTTCACCTAGGTTTGTAACCATTTCGCCCCTAGGCTTACGGTCTGCGTCCCCCCATCGGTCTTGATCGAGTTTTGGTAGTCACGGAATATTAACCGTGTGTCCATCGGCTACGCCTGTCGGCCTCGCCTTAGGCACTGACTAACCCTGAGCGGATTAACCTTTCTCAGGAAACCTTAGACTTACGGCGACCAGGGTTCTCACCTGGTTTATCGCTACTTATGCTGGCAGAGTCTCTTCTCACCGCTCCAGCCGTCCTCACGGTCGACCTTCACTGCTGTGAGAATGCTCTCCTACCACGCATCATCCAAAGATGATGCATCCGTAACTTCGGCACTATGCTTAAGCCCCGTTGGATTGTCGGCACCGGGGTGCTCGACCAGTGAGCTATTACGCTTTCTTTAAAGGATGGCTGCTTCTAAGCCAACCTCCTGGCTGTCTGAGCCTCCCGACTTCCTTTACCACTTAGCATAGATTTAGGGGCCTTAGTTGACGGTCTGGGCTCTTCCCCTTTCGACCACGAAGCTTAGCCCTCGCAGTCTGACTCCCGTATTACACGTTCCCGGCATTCGAAGTTTGGTTGGATTCGGTAACCTGGAAAGGCCCCTAGTCCATTCAGTTCTCTACCACCGGGACGGATCATACGAGGCTAGCCCTAAAGCTATTTCGGAGAGAACGAGCTATCACGGAATTTGATTAGCCTTTCACCCCTATCCTCAGCTCATCCAAGCTGTTTTCAACCAACACTGGTTCGGACCTCCATCCGCTGTTACACGGACTTCATCCTGGCCAAGGATAGATCATCCCGCTTCGCGTCTAATCCCAGCGACTGAACGCCCTATTCAGACTCGCTTTCGCTTCGGCTCGCTTACGCTTAACCTTGCCACTGAGACTAACTAGCCAGCTCATTATTCAATAGGCACGAGGTCAGACATTCCGCTTGCGCGGCATAGTCCTCCCACTGCTTGTAGGCACGCGGTTTCAGGTACTATTTCACTCCCCTCGCAGGGGTTCTTTTCACCTTTCCCTCACGGTACTAGTTCACTATCGGTCGCAAGAGAGTATTTAGCCTTACCGGATGGTCCCGGTAGATTCTCGCTGGGTTCCACGTGTCCCGCGATACTCAGGAGCCACTTAAAGGAGGATTGCATTTTCAAATACGGGGCTGTCACCCTCTATGGCCGGCCTTTCCAGACCGTTCTCTTAACACTTTCCTATCCCTCTTTTAACCAACTGAGTCCACCAAGATTACTCTTGATTTACCCAGTTGATTATTGTGGTCCTACAACCCCGGACTCTCCGTTAGAATTGTCCGGTTTGGGCTGTTCCGCGTTCGCTCGCCACTACTAGCGGAATCACTGTTGTTTTCTCTTCCTCCAGGTACTAAGATGGTTCACTTCCCTGGGTTTGCCTCATACCCCTATGTATTCAGAGTATGATAACTCGTGTTCACACGAGTTGGATTTCTCCATTCGGAAATCCCCGGATCACAGTTTACTTGCAACTCCCCGAGGCTTATCGCAGCTAGTTACGTCCTTCATCGCCTTCTTGCGCCTAGGCATCCACACGCGTGCCCTTAGTAGCTTGACCATAAAATTTACTCAACACACATACACGCTACTCAGGCCGGCCACCCTACATATACCCGTGCGGAGCATACGTCTCTCTGGGCGGCCAGTATTAATTTGTGCTTTATTATGCCCGTCAGTATTCAATTGTCAAAGATCTTGGTTCCTCGCTTCGAAAAGCTCAGAAGTAAACTCCGTATCTCTACGACGCTTGCTTCTGTTCTCTACGAACTGTACCGGAGTGTTTCGATTGTGGTGGGCCTGGGTAGATTCGAACTACCGACCTCACCCTTATCAGGGGTGCGCTCTAACCAACTGAGCTACAGGCCCTCTCTTTCGATGCAGCCTGCTGCAAGCTTTTGCTGGTGGAGCTGATCGGGATCGAACCGACGACCTCCTGAATGCAAATCAGGCGCTCTCCCAGCTGAGCTACAGCCCCCGAACTCTTGTGTTTTGCTTATCAAGCAGGCAGATGGGGTTGCCATCTGCCTGCTTGACCAGCTCACGAGAGTTAACTCGTCGAGGCCAATTGGATGTTTCTGCCGGTCGCGCAAAGGCGACCTGACGTAACCACTAGAATAATCGAGTAAATAAGGAAGCGACGATGTGGAATAGAACGGCTGTCATTTACTAAGTACATCCACCTTTGGTGAATGACTTGTCTTCAATGACTCTATCCACGTCCTCGTTTAGAAAGGAGGTGATCCAGCCGCAGGTTCTCCTACGGCTACCTTGTTACGACTTCACCCCAATCATGAGTCATACCTTGGGCCGTGGCCTCCATTGCTGGTTAGCGCACAGACTTCTAGTACAACCCACTTTCGTGATGTGACGGGCGGTGTGTACAAGGCCCGGGAACGTATTCACGGCAGCATGCTGATCTGCCATTACTAGCGATTCCAGCTTCACGCAGGCGAGTTGCAGCCTGCGATCCGAACTGAGAACGGTTTTTTGCGATTAGCTCCACCTCGCGGCTTAGCAGCGCTTTGTACCGTCCATTGTAGCACGTGTGTAGCCCTGGACATAAAGGCCATGATGACTTGACGTCATCCCCACCTTCCTCCAACTTATCGCTGGCGGTCCCCTGATAGTTCCCAACTTAATGATGGCAAAACAGGGCAAGGGTTGCGCTCGTTGCGGGACTTAACCCAACATCTCACGACACGAGCTGACGACAGCCATGCAGCACCTCGACATTACTCCCTTGCGGGATATCCATGTTTCCATGAACGTTGAAGTGCCGTTCGAGCCCAGGTAAGGTTCTTCGCGTTGCGTCGAATTGAACCACATGCTCCACCGCTTGTGCGGGCCCCCGTCAATTCCTTTGAGTTTCAGCCTTGCGACCGTACTCCCCAGGCGGCATACTTAACGCGTTAGCTCCGGCACGAACCAACTGAATGGCTCACACCAAGTATGCATCGTTTAGGGCGTGGACTACCAGGGTATCTAATCCTGTTTGCTACCCACGCTTTCGTGTCTCAGTGTCAGTAATGGTCCAGAAAGCCGTCTACACCGCAGGTGTTCCTCCTGATATCTACGCATTTCACCGCTACACCAGGAATTCCGCTTTCCTCTCCCATACTCAAGCATCGCAGTCTTCGGCGCACCCTCCCAGTTAAGCCGGGAGATTTCACACCAAACTTACGACACCACCTACACACTCTTTACGCCCAGTAATTCCGAACAACGCTTGCTGCCTACGTATTACCGCGGCTGCTGGCACGTAGTTAGCCGCAGCTTCTTCTGCAGGTACCGTCATTATCGTTCCTGCCGAAAGAGCTTTACACCCCGAAGGGCTTCATCGCTCACGCGGCGTCGCTGCATCAGGGTTTCCCCCATTGTGCAAGATTCCCCACTGCTGCCTCCCGTAGGAGTCTGGCCCGTGTTTCAGTGCCAGTGTGGCCGTGTGCCCTCTCAGGCCGGCTATCGATCTTCGGCTTGGTGGGCTTTTACCCCGCCAACTACCTAATCGACCGCGGACTCCTCTCTCGGCGACTTGCGCCTTTCTTCTCACGAACTTATGCGGTATTAGCCCAGGTTTCCCCAGGTTATTCCCCACCAAGAGGTAGATATCCACGTGTTACTCACCAGTACGCCACTTTACTCAGGATTGCTCCCTTTCTCGTTCGACTTGCATGTGTTAAGCGCGCCGCCAGCGTTGATTCTGAGCCGGGATCAAACTCTCGTTTGAATCCTTTGTTTTGTGACTTCCCCTATCTCTTCCCGCTCACCCGAAGGCAAACTCTCCAATTTAGGCTTGTCGTTTCGTCGCTCGATAAACTCAAATTATCTGACGTGGTTACTCGAAACATCCAATCAGTTGTCAAAGAACTGAGCTAGATTCACAGCGAACCAGATTTCTCTGATAGACCGCAGTCTAACCGGCCTCGAAAGGCGTTTTAGTAACCAGCCGTAACCGGCTACCAAAATTCGTACAATTTGTCAGAGAGTTTTGTTTTGCGTAGCCTTCTCTTTGCTTCCGAAGGTCGCCTTCCCGCTTTCGCGGTGACAGCCAGGTTCTCTTATTTCCCTGTCCGTCTGTTGCCTTGACTTACTGCTCGGGCCGTTTTAAGCGGCTCGAATCAGCCTCTCGTCAGTTGTTGTTTGCGCCGCAGCGCCGTGCAACTCTTTCAGAATAGCATGGGCAAAAGTTTTGTCAAAGGGTTTGTGAAGATTTCTGCTGTGTCATTTCAACTCCACTCGTTTTATGACGGGTATCACCAATAGAATCAACAAGAAAGCGAGAACATGAAAAATTCCGGCCATTGCGAAAACAGGCCCATATCCGTATCCATGATCCAGAACGAACCCCACAACGAGCCCAAAAACGACCCCGCCCATGGCGCCACCGAAGCCAACCAGGCCCGCAACAGAACCTACGGCGCGCCCGGTCACGAGATCCGTGGGTAAAGTCATGACAAGCGTGGACCAGGACTGTTGTCCGAAGAACGCCACGCTGAAGATCGCTATAGCAAGATCAACCGGAGCGCTATCCACCAGGAAAATGATGGGCATAACAGCCGCGCTTGCTCCCAAGGCGATTTTCCGGGCTTTGTTGACGCTACAGCCTTGGCGTAACAGCCAGCTGGAGAACCATCCACCCGCTAAACTGCCAATGCCGGAAGCGGCATAGGGGATCCAGGCGTAGTATCCGACACGTTTTGTATCGAATCCACGGACGTCGTACAGATATTTAGGGAGCCAGAAGAGATAGAAGTACCAGGCGGCGTCACTTAAGAACTTCGCCACGATCAGCGCCCATATCTCTTTACAGTGCAGTAGAGGCAACCACGCGGCGGGCGGCTCGCTTTCCTGCTGCGGCGCCTCCTTTACAGCCATCAACCAGTAGGCAGCCCAGAGCAGGCCTACGCCCCCGGCGACGACGAATACCCAGCGCCACCCGGCCAGGGTGATGATGGCGGCAATGGCGGGAGGCGCGATGACGGCGCCAACGGCTGTGCCGGCGTTGATGACACCCATGGCGGTAGCCCGATCCCGCGCGGAGAACCACTCGCCAACGGCCTTGGTTGCTGCCGGGAATCCCCCTCCCTCCCCCATGCCGAGAAGAAATCGACTGGCCATCAGGAAGCCGAAGCCATTGGCTAACCCGTGCCCGGCGCAGGCGAGGGACCACCACACCATGACGGCGGCAAACCCTTTCCTGGTGCCGATCACATCGATTAGCTTGCCGCCTCCGGCGTACATGATGGCATAGGCGACAAGGAACGCCGCCTGCAGTTGGGAGAATTGCGAGTTACTGATGGGGATATCGCGCTGGATGGCGGCGATGGCGACGGGCAGCGTCTGGCGGTCGAAGTAACTGATCGCGATGGCCGCGGCGATGAGCAGTGTGATCTTCCAGGGCACCAGGGTCCGCCTACCAGCTCACTTGTACGAGAGACACGGCCTGGCGTGGCAGCGGGAAGGCGAGTTCGACAACACCTGCCTTAACGGGCACCCAGGCAGGGGAGCCGAGAGACTGCAACTGTCCGGCGGCTTCCAGCTGCGCATACTGCGCCGGTGTAGGCGACTGGGGCGAGCCCATTGCGAGCCATACCGTGTAGGCGTTGCTGTGGTCCCGGTCAATCCGGTAGTGGCGAACCAGAGCGCGGGTGGCGTTGGCGGCAATGCCGGCTACCTTTAAAGAGACAGGCGCGGGGGTACCGGTGAGATCGTCGTCATGATAGTTCCAGGCCATGACGGAGATCACCTTTTCCCCTCGGGTGGCAACGGCGTTGATATCGGGCTGGCCTTTCACACCGCTCTTCACGATTTCATCCAGCGTGAGCGCGCCACTGCTCTTGACGGCAAGCTGCTGGCCATCCATGAGGCCGAACATGCGAAACACGTTCAGCACCGGCTTATCGATTCCGTTCGTGGCGAGGTCGCGAAAGCCATCGAAATAGGGCTGGTCCTCGAACTCAAAGGCCCAGGTGACGGCGCCTTCGAAATTCACTCCATGGCGTAGGGCAAGCTGGTTCTTTCTGGCGAAGGTGGCGGCGGTGTAGCTGGAATACATGGTGCCGTTGCGGTAGGCATTCTGCGGATTGAAGCGCACGGAGCAGGCCGCGCACCCTTCCGGGTCCGACTCGCCGATGATGATAGGGAGTTTTTTAAGCGTTGGGTAGGACGCCACGATTTCGAAGCCTTTCGAGACATCGTTCATCTGCTTGTCGCTCCCCATGCGGACATGCCCGTCGACAACGGTCGGGCGGCCCTTGGCGTGGAAGCTGATGTAGTCGAGCGGCGAGCCGGTTTTCCCGGTGGCGAAATTGCGGCCCTTGACAACGTGATCCAGGAAGGAACGGAGGAAGGCAGCGGCCTTTTCATTGCCGGGCCCGGTGGTGGTGGGGCCGCCGATGCGAATACCAGGTAGGGCGCGCTTCACGGCGTCGGCTGAGTGGTCGTATAGCTTGAAGTACTCTTCGGGTGTGGACTGCCAATAGCCGATGTCGGGCTCATTCCACACTTCCCAATACCAGCTCTCGACCTCGGCTTTTCCGTAGCGGGCGACGGAGTGCTTCACCCATTGGTAGACCAGTTCGGACCACTTGGCGTAATCCTTTGCCGGCTGCGCCCAGCCGGTATAGATGTTCTGGTATTTTTGCGCGGGGTCCCAGTGGTGACGGTAGGGCTCGGGCTTGACGGAGAGCGCCTGCGGCATGAAGCCGATTTCGACGAGGGGCTTCAGTTTGCGCTCGACGAGGGTGTCGAAGATGCGGTCGACGATGGTCCAGTTGTAGACGGGCTTGCCGTTGGCGTCCTCGGTATAGGCGTTTGTGGAGCCCCATTTCAACGCCGCGGTTCCATCGCCGGTGGTGAGCAGATTGTGCACGCGCACGTGGACCGTGTGGGGACTGAGGGCGGCAATCTCCGACAGCAGTTTCTTGCCGTCCTTCATATAGGTGTAGTTCGGCTCATCGTAGCCGAAGAAGCGCCAGACGGGCCGCCACTGGCCTTCGGCGGCCGGCCCCACCTGAATCTGAACGGGGGTCTGCGCGAAGGCGACGGCGGCGAACAGGAGTCCAAGGGTGAGTCGCATGTGATTAGAAAGTGTATTTCAGCGCTACCTGCATTTGGCGGGGAGCGGTGGCGGTGGCGGTGACGCGGCCGACAACGGCGGTATCGAGCGCAGAGTTCGGCGCGGCAAAGCTGGGCGTGTTGGGCAGGTTGAAAGCTTCCCAGCGGAACTGCAGGCGGCCGGTTTCCCCGATTTGGAAGTTCTTGAAGAGAGAGAAGTCGACGGTGCGGAGGATGTCGGCCGGGAGAATGCGCAGGCCGGAGTTGCCGTAATTGAAGTTGGGTGCGGCCGCGAAGGCAGTGGGGTCGAACCAGCGGGCGAGAGTGGGTTCGCTGGCGGTGCCGTTGGCCATGCGGTTGGGCCGCTGGCCGCCAACGCCGGTGTTGGCTACGTCGCGCGACATCGTCACCGTGTAGGGTACGCCGCTGCGGAAGAGGAAGATGCCCTGCATCTGCCAGCCGCCGATGAGGGCTTCGGTAACGCGGTTGGCATTCGAGGCGAACGTATGGCCTTTGCCGAAGGGGAGCGCGTAGCCGAAGCTGTGGGAGAAACTGTGCGGGACGTGGTATTCCGAGGGGCCTTTTTCAAAGCGATACCGGCCACCGGCGGCGGGCGTATTGGTCACCCAGAGACTCTTGGAGAACGTGTAGGAGGTAAGAAACCAGAGTCCACCGGAGAGGCGCTTTTCGAACTTTGCCTGCAGGGCGTGATAGGTGGTAGACACGTCGGCGGAGATATAACCGAAGCCGGAGAAGCGCGGGTAGGGCCGGCGCGCCTGCACGCCGCCGGGGCCGGGCTCGGGGATATTGAACGGGTTGTTCCCCTGAATGCGCGACCCTTTGTTGCCGACGTACTCAATGTCGAACATCATGGTCTTGGCGATTTGCTGCTGAACGCCGAAGTTCCAGTGCTGGTCGTAGCCCATGCCCATGCGGGTATATGTGGGCGTGAGGCCGACCACGGTATCGGGGGAGCCGAGCGGGGCGCCGAGGTAGAAGTCCGACAGCGTGCGCCGCGGGACGATGCCGCGATCGTTGACGTTGCTATCGGCGAGCAGGAAGGGCGGCATGAAGAGATTCACGCGGCCATCGGTGTACTCGCCTTCATAGAAGATGCCGTAGCCGCCGCGAATGACAGTGGCGTCGCTCATCGGCCGCCAGGCGAAACCAAAGCGCGGTGCGAACTGTTTTTTGTCGGTATAGGTGATCGAGTACGGCAGGCCGGCTTCGGAGGAGGTTTGGATGAGATTCTTCAGATAGCCGTAGGCGACGGGCGCGGCCGGCTGGGCGGCGAGGTCGATGTCCTTCGTCCTGCTGGCGACGATGATGGGACGGGCCAGCGTGCCATCGAAGGTACCGGATTGGCCACGGTAGGCGGATGTCCAGGGGGTGTATTCGTAGCGCAGGCCGATGTTCAGCGTGAGGCGGTTGGAGACTTTGACGTCGTCCTGCAGGTAGATATGCCAAGCGTTATAGGAGCCGCCGAAGGTATCGGAGGCGACAGCGCGGGCGGCGTTGGCAGGGAGGCCGAGCACCCAGTCGGCAAACGAATCGCCGGTGCGGGCGGCACTGGCCGGGTTTTCGGTGTTCTGGCCGTTGAAGGTCCAGGTGCCGGCATAGCTTTTACTGTCGGTGCCGAGCCACTGATACGTGCGGAACTTGACGCCCGTTTTGATGACGTGTTTGCCTTTGATCCAGGTGAGGTTATCGACGAATTCGCGGGTGTAACGGTCCTGCGTTTTGGGGCGTTGATCGAAGGCGGAGCCGGTGAGACTGGCATAGCCGGCCCAGGCGAAGTCGGGGAAGGAGCCGATGTCGAAGGAACGCTTGGTTTCGTCGAGACCGCGGATTCCGGCTTCTTTATTGAAGTCACGGCCTTTCAAATAGGGCTGCAGTTGAATATCCCCGTAGAGGGTATTGAAACGGAGTTCGTTGATGAGATTGGACTTCAGATTGGAGTTGATGGAAACGGTGTAGTTCTGTCCTTTGGTGCCAGAGGCGGCCATGCCGAGGGCGGGCGAACCGCCGGGCTCGTTGAGGCGGTTGTTGTTGAGGCTGTACCGGAAGGAGACCTTGTGGTTGTCGGTGATGGTGTGGTCGATGCGGGTGGTGATCTGGTCCAGGTCAACCGCGGTGGAAGGCGAGAAGGTGAAGGTGCCACCGGGGTTGGCGGCGAGGGTCAGGTACGGATTGAAGAAGGCCGCGGAGGAGGAGGCCCGGTTGGAGGGAATGCGGTTGCCGGGAAAGGGGGTGCGTGTGCCGCCGGCGGTGGTGGCGGGATCGTACAAAGTGTTGCTGATGGCGCTGAAGTCGCCGCCGAGCATGGCGGCGGTGGGGCTGATGCGGTTGTTGACGTTGCCCTGGCGTTCACGGGTGCCTTCGTAGTTGAAGAAGAAGAATGTCCGGTTCTTGCCGTTCAGAATTTTGGGGATGATGACGGGCGCGCCGACGGAGGCACCGAATTGGTTGCGTTTCAGCAGGTCGCGGCGGACGCCGAAGAAGGTGCGGGCATCGAGCTTTTCGTTGCGCAGGAATTCGAAGAGGGTGCCGTGGAGTTGGTTGGTGCCGGACTTGGTGGTGGCGTTGAAGAAGCTGCCGGAGCGGCTGTGCTCGGCCGAGTAGGCGTTTTGCTGGACGCTGAACTCCTGCAGCGCGTCGATAGAAGTTTGGATCCAGCTGCCGCCCTGATGCTGCTCGCTGGTGTCGGCGCCGTCGAGGTAGTACGACACCTGGCGGCCACGGACGCCAGAGATGGTGGTGCCGTTGAAGAATTCGGGACGGATGCGGGTGACGTTGCCGGTACCGGGTAGCGAGACGACGCCAGGGGTGAGCCGGGCCAGATCGTTGAAACCGCGGCCGTTCAATGGCAAGTCGACGATCTGCGCGTTCGTCATGACGTGCCCGAGATTTCCGGATTCGGAATTCAACAGCGGCACTTCCGAGCGCACTTCGAGGACGGTGGATGTTTCGCCAATGGCGAGGTCGACATCCAGATGCAGATCCTTGCCGACCTGCATTTCGACGCCCGGGCGGGAGGTGGTGCGGAAACCCGGAGCCGTCACCGTCACTGTATATACACCGGGGTTCAGCGCAGGGACGACGTAGGCGCCCTGGCCATCGGTCGTCATTCTGGTGGCAACGTTGGTGGCCTGGCTGGTAACAGTTACCGAGGCGTTCGGCACCGCGCCTCGATTTGGGTCAAAGACCGTCCCGGCAAGCCGGCCTGTCTGGACCTGCCCGAAGGCAGCGCAGGCGGTAATCAATAGGACAAAGGCGCGTAGACAAGGGCGCATAGACGACTCCTAGAACGGGATAAGAACCGAAACCTGAGGGGAATGGTACTACCAATAAATTCCGATTGCAAGACGAGATCGGGAAGACAGGCAGCAAATACACATCTGCGTGCTAGCATTGGTCGTGCCGATTGCGAAACGCCGAAAAGAAGACGTCACCGTCAAGCTGATCGCCGTCTTCAAACAACTGATTGCCGAGGGAACGTTGGAACCAGGCGGCCGGCTGCCGGCGGAGCGCGAGCTGGCCGAAAGTTTTGGCGTCAGCCGCTCATCTTTGCGGCAGGCGCTGAAAGTGCTGGAGATCATGGGCGTTATCTCCCAGCGGGTCGGCGACGGGACGTACCTGAACAAAGGCGCCGATGCGATTCTCCGCGAGCCGATGGAGTTTCTCATTCTGCTCGACGGCATATCCGCGCACGAACTGATGGAAGCGCGCTTATTGGTCGAACCAGAACTGGCGGCGCGCGCGGCGCTGCGGGCTTCCGAAGAGGACATCGCCGAGATCCATAGAGAACTCGGTGCGATGGAAGCGGCGAAGGACGACCATGCAAAGTTCGTCGCCCACGACCTGCTTTTCCATCAAGCCGTTTTCCATGCCGCGGGGAACCGGGTGACCAGCCTGATGTTCTCGGTCGTCCACAAATCGCTCGATAAATTGATCACCATGACGTCCCAGGTTGTGGAACCGGAGCATACGCTGACGCTCCATCGCCGCATCTATCAGGCCATCCGTAAACGAGACCAGGACGAATCCCGCCGCCGCATGACCGAGCATCTGGTGGACGCCCGGGATCTGCTGACCCGCGCCGCCGAAAAACAAAGCCACTTTCAGATGACGGCCCGCATCCAAACTTTGAAGAAGAAAGAACCGCGCCCCTCCCGCTAAACTGGAGAGGATGCCCACAGAGCCAGCCACCGAGCAGACCGGTCCACCGCAGACCGGATGGCGTGCCATTGTTCGCATTGTTTCGGGCATCGGGCTGTTGCTCGTTGGCATCGTCGGCCTCATCCTCCCCGTCATGCCAGGCTGGGTCTTCATCATCCCCGGCCTGATGATCCTCGCCGACTACTTCCCGCCCATCAAGCGCCTGGTCGACTGGGCCAAAACCAAGGTCGACGACGTTCGCACCAAAAAAAGCTAACCATGCTCAAGTTCATCTCTGTCCACGGCGCCCGCCAGCACAACCTGCAAAACGTTAGCGTCGAAATCCCGCGCAACACGCTCACCGTGATCACCGGCCTCAGCGGCTCCGGCAAATCGTCCCTCGCCTTCGACACCATCTACGCCGAGGGCCAGCGCCGCTACGTGGAAACCCTTTCGCCGTACGCCCGCCAGTTCCTGGACCAGATGGAGCGTCCGGACGTCGACTCCATCGACGGCCTCAGCCCCGCCATCTCCATCGAGCAGAAGACCACCAATCGCAGCCCGCGTTCCACCGTCGGCACCGTCACCGAAATCTACGACTACCTGCGCCTGCTCTACGCCAGCATCGGCGTCCCGCACTGCCCGACGTGCAACCTGCCCATCTCCGCGCAGACGACGCAGCAGATCCTGGAGCAGATCCTGGGCATGCGCCAGGAAGAGCGCGTGATGATCCTCGCGCCCGTCGTCCGCGGCCGGAAGGGCGAGTATAAGAAGGATCTGGAAAAATATCTGCGCCAGGGCTTTATGCGCGCCCGTATCGATGGGGAGCTGCGCGGGCTGGATGAGGACATCCCGCTCGACCGGCGCAAGAACCACACGATTGAAATTGTAGTCGATCGCCTGCTCGTCAAACCGGGCATCGAAAAGCGTCTGGAAGCCAGCATTGAAACGGCGATGAAGCTGGCCGGCGGCCTGGTCACCGTGGCCGTCGTCAATGGCGAAGAGCGCCTTTATTCCAAGAGCCTCGCCTGCCCCGAGTGCGGCAACAGCGTGCCGCAGCCCGAACCGCGCAGCTTCAGTTTCAACAGCCCCTTCGGCGCCTGCGAAGCCTGCAACGGCCTCGGCAGCAAGTGGTCCTTCGATCCGGACAAGTTCATCGTCGATCCCTCGAAGCCATTGCTCGACGGCGGCCTGGGCCCGGGCGGATCATCGTCCGTAATGTCCACGCGCGTGGAAGACGCCGCGCGCAAGCATAAGATCAAAGTCGACCTTCCCTTCGATTCCTTGAGCAAAACGCACCAAACGATGCTGCTCGAAGGCGCCGAAGGCTTCCCGGGCATCATCAAGATTCTCGACGGCATGTATCGCGACGGCCCCAGCGGCTCCAGCGAATACTTCATGTCCTACATGTCGCCAACGACGTGCGCGGCCTGCAACGGCCTGCGCCTGAAGCCGGCCAGCCTCGCCGTCCGCGTCAAGGGCGTCAGCATTGCCGACTTCACCCAGCAACCCCTCAACCGGGCGCTCGAAACCGCCACCGCCTGGACGCTGACCGAACGCGAAGGCCTCATCGCCAGCCGCATCCGCGAAGAGATCCAGCACCGGCTGGAGTTCCTGCTCGCCGTGGGCCTGGAATACCTGAGCCTCCACCGCTCCGCCGCCACGCTCTCCGGCGGCGAATCCCAACGCATCCGCCTGGCCACCCAGATCGGCTCAAAACTCCGCGGCGTGCTCTACGTGCTCGACGAACCCTCCATCGGCCTCCACCCGCGCGATAACGACCGGCTGCTCGACACGCTCTCCCAGCTCCGCGATCTCGGCAACACCGTCCTCGTCGTCGAGCACGACGAAGACACCATCCACCGGGCCGACTACGTCATCGATCTCGGCCCCGGCGCCGGCCGCCTCGGCGGGCACCTCGTCGCCGCCGGCACGCCCAAACAGGTGGAAAACACCAAGGATTCGCTCACCGGCCAGTACATGAAAGGGACGCGCAAGATCGACGTCCCCACCGTGCGCCGCCCCGGGAACGGAACCGCGATACGCATCGAAGGCGCCACGGAACACAACCTGAAGGAAGTCGACATCAGCTTCCCGCTCGGCACCATGACGGTCATCACCGGGGTCAGCGGCAGCGGCAAATCCACGCTGATTACCGACATTCTCTACAACGCCCTGGCCAAGGAAATCTACGGCAGCCGCGCCGAGCCGGGCCGCCACAAAAAAATCAAGGGCATGGAGTTGATCGACAAGGTCATCGAGATCGATCAATCCCCCATCGGCCGCACGCCGCGCAGCAACCCGGCAACCTACACCGGCACTTTCGGCCCCATCCGCGACCTGTTCGCGCGCCTGCCCGAATCCCGCGAGCGCGGCTACGCACCCGGCCGCTTCAGCTTCAACGTCAAAGGCGGCCGCTGCGAGGCCTGCCAGGGCGACGGCCTGAAGCGCATCGAAATGAACTTCCTGCCGGACGTCTACGTCACCTGCGACGTCTGCCGCAAGCGCCGCTACAACGTGGAAACGCTGGCCGTGAAGTACAAGGGCTACTCCATTGCGGACCTGCTGGAAAGCACCGTTGAACAGGCGCTCGGCATCCTCGAAAACGTGCCGCAACTGCAGACTAAATTGCAGACCCTCGTCGACGTCGGCCTCGGCTATATCCACCTGGGGCAGAGCTCCACAACACTCTCCGGCGGCGAAGCGCAGCGCATCAAACTGGCCAAGGAACTCAGCCGCCGCCAAACCGGCAAGACGCTATACATCCTCGACGAACCCACCACCGGCCTGCACTTCGAAGACGTCAAACGCCTCCTCGACGTCATCAACCGCCTCGTCGATCTGGGCAACACCGTCATCATCATCGAACACAATCTCGACGTCATGAAGTGCGCCGATTGGATCATCGATCTGGGGCCCGAGGGCGGCGAAGGCGGGGGCACCATCGTCGCCGCCGGGACTCCGGAAGACGTCGTCAAAGTAAAGAAAAGCTACACGGGCAAAGCACTCGCAAAAGTGCTGGCGAAGAAGTAGCTACTTCTTCGCCTTCGCGGCCAGCGCGCGCAGATTCTCTTCAAACGGCGCGGTGGCCACACCGTATTCGGTGATGATCCCGGCCACGTAGCGGTTCGGCGTCACGTCGAAGGCGGGGTTACAAACGCCCACGCCCTCCGGCGCCACGGGCACGCCGAAAACCGAGGTCACCTCCGCGGCCGAACGCTCTTCAATCGGAATCAAAGAGCCGTCGGTCAGCGTCAGGTCGAGCGTCGAAATCGGCGCGGCCACATAGAACGGTACGCCATTTTCCTTCGCCAGAACCGCCACCGAATATGTGCCGATCTTGTTCGCCACGTCCCCGTTCGCCGCAATGCGATCCGCGCCAACCACCACGCAACCAATCCGCCCGGACTTCAGAAAATGCCCGGCCATGTTGTCGGTGATCAGCGTCGTCGGAATCCCGTCTTGCATCAGTTCCCACGCCGTCAGCCGCGCGCCCTGTAGAAACGGCCGCGTCTCATCAGCAAACACGTCGATCTTTTTACCGGCCTCCACCGCCGCGCGAATCACGCCCAGCGCCGTACCGTAGCCCGCCGTCGCCAGCGCCCCGGCGTTGCAATGTGTCAACACGGTCTTGCCATCCGGAACCAGCGGCGCGCCATGTCGGCCGATCTCTTTGCAAATCGCGACATCTTCTTCCTTCACCAGAACCGCTTCGGCAATCATTGCCGCCTGCTTCTCCGCCACCGGTTTCCCAGCGAGCGAGGCCCACAAACGGCGCATCCGTTCAATGCCCCAGAACAGGTTCACCGCGGTCGGCCGCGTCGCCGCCAACGTGTCGCAAATCGTCGCGAAATCGGCATCCGGATCAGCGGACTTCTGCACGCCAATCGCAACGCCCATCGCCGCGGCCACGCCAATGGCGGGAGCCCCGCGAATGATCATCGTCTTGATCGCGCTGGCGACTTCCAAATAGTCGGTGCAGGTGACGAAGACCGTCTGCGTCGGCAGCAACGTCTGGTCAATCATTACGACCCCTTGCGGAGTCCATTCGATAGTTTCGAGCATGTTTTCCTATTGTGGTGTGAGAAAGTGTCCGGCGAACATCGTCAGATTGTATGCGCCGTGGGTAATCGTGGAAGCCAGCGTGGAGTTGGACCGGATTCGCACCAGCCCGAAAACAACGGAGACAACCACCAGCAGCACCAGATGCTGCCAGCTCCAGTCGTACATCGGCCCGTGCATAATCGCGAAGGGAATGGAGGTCACCAGCAACCCCACCGCCGTCCCCATACTGCGCAACGCAACGGGCAAAATAATCCCGCGAAACAGCAACTCTTCAATCAGTGGCGCGCCCGTGATGCCGAACAGCACCAGCAGCCGGCACCCCCACGGATCGGCCAGCAACTGTTCCATCAGCCCGTTCTGAATGTTCTTCGCATGCAACAAACTGGCGAGCAAACCCGCGCCCAACGCCAGCCCCGGCCCAATCGCCAGATACATCCACGGACCCTCCGCGGGCCAATCAAAATGCAGGTCCCGCCAGAAAACCCGCCCCGGCCGGCGCAGCAACAGCCACACCGCGCCCAGCCATAATCCATACGCGGCCGACTGCCCCGGAATCGCGATCTGCACCTGGCTAGGCGAGTGCCCCAGCAACAGCCAGCCCACGCCCACCGCGCCGATCGAACCAAGCAACATCGCCGGAATCATCAAGCTGATGGCGATGACGACTTCCTTCCAACCCCAGTTGGGGCTCTCGCTCATTGGCCGCCCTCAACCAGAATCGCGGCCAGCAGCGGGATCATGATTTCGTGGTGCCCCGTCAACGCATAGCCCTTGCCTCCGGCGTTGGCGTGCGGGCGCTTCACCACATTCACGCTCGGCCGGTAGTGCTGCAGAAAATCAAAGTTCACGGTGGTGAAATTCCGTAGCGGATAACCCAAATTCCGAACCACGCTCACGGCTTTCAAAAACACTTCCGGCATCACCACCGCGGATCCGACGTTCAAATATACGCCCCCCTCGTCCAGCCCGCGAATCATCTCGCACAGCAGCCGGAAATCGTGATGCGACGTGCGCCCGATCGCGGCGCCATCAGCTCCCGGATGCGTGTGCGGCGTGTCGGTGCCAACGGCCACATGAACCGTCACAGGAATCTTTCGGGCATAGGCGCCGTGCAACAAACTCGCCGCCGCGTAGCGCGGATCGGCCAGATCGGTAATTTTCCGGCAGATCGCCTCACCCATGCCCACATCGCCAGCCGCGCCGCTAATTGCGTCGTTCAAATCCCGCCCGGTCTCCTCCGCCGAACCAAAACTCCCATCCGGCAGAACGGCTTCCACGTCCTCGCTCGAATGCCCAGCCACGGCGATCTCGTAGTCGTGAATCGTCGCCGACCCATTCATCGAAAACCCATGCGCGAAGCCCCTATCGGCCAGGTCGAGCAGAATCGGCGCCAACCCGACCTTGATCACATGCCCGCCAATTCCCCAAAGGATCGAGCGGTTTTTCGCCCGCGCTTCCAGGATCTTGCCGGCCACTTCGCGCAAAGTATCGGCGGCCAGAATCCGAGGCAGATTATCGAGGAAGGAGGAGAGCGGGCTCCCGGCGACATGTGGTTTCCCAAACATCTCCGGGGTCACCTTGCCTCCGCGGCCGTGAAGAGAAACGGTTTTCAGGCCGCTGAAATCCATTGGCCGAACGGTGTAGATGCTCATGAACGGTACCTATTCAGGGTACCGCGCCCGCTCAGTAACCGGAGTAGTAGTTGTCGTAGCAGGGCGCCGGATGGAAATTACCCCAGCCGTCTACCCACCCGCAACCGCGATTGGTGTTGTACCCGTAGCCGAACGGAATCCCTATGCCGACGCCGAAGTACGGCCGCGCCCAGAAGTTGCCGCCGTAGAAGTACCCACGGCCCGCGTAGAAACGGCCAGGGTAGAAGCCACCGCCGTAGAATCGGGACCCGGAGGAGAATCGAGGAGCAGAATAGAATCGGCCGCCGCCGTTGTAGTAGTTACGCCCACCGCCGTTGAAGTACCCACGGTTCGGAGCCGCATAACTACGGCCGCCGCTTCGGTTGTAATTCCCGCCGCCACTCCACCCGCGATTCCCGCCGCCGTTGAAGTTGCCGCCACCGGAGTACGCGCGTCCGCCACCACCGCCGAAGTTGCCACCGCCACGGTTACCACCGCCGCCACCCTGGTTACCATCGCCACCGCGATTGCCTCCTCCGCGCTGGGCCAGCGCAATGGGCGCGGTCACCAGAAGAGCTGCGGCGAAAAGAACGGATAATCGAGTTTTGCTGGTGAAAATCATGGGGTCCTCTTGCCCTTTCTATTGCAAGTAACCCGCCAAATCAACCCCGCTTGATAATCCAACAAGTTAGCGGGTTACCTCCGTAACCCGCCTGGTGGAAAAGCACCACAGCCGGTGGCTCGCAACCAAACTTTACTGAATCGCCACCGTCACATTGGCCGGGCTCGGCGCCGGACCCACCCGGATTTCAATCGGCACCGCCGGCCCGCGTGGCACCTCGCCATTCAGTTGCACGTTCACCTGCATCAACCCGGTCACCTGGCCCGGCGTCGACCCCGCATACAGCACCTCCACCGGCACGCCGCCAATATTGACCGCCACCGGCAACACCGGCTTCCGCAGGTCCGTCGCAATCACGCGCCCCTCCTGACCCACCGGCTCCGTCTGCCCTTCGCCGGTCACGTAGAACACGAGCACGCTGTTCACGCTCGCCGGATTGGAAGGACCATTCAAGCGGCCGCTCTGATTAATCGCCGCCGCCTGCCCGCGCCCACTCCCGTCAACCGTGTAGATCCCGGGCGCCGCATCCGGCGAAACAACCAACTCGCTCACGTTCGATCGCGCTCCGTTGTACTCCACCTCCACCCGCGTGCTCTGCCGGCCCGCAATCGCATACGGCGCAACCGTGTCGATCTGCGTGCTGCTGATATAGAGAATCGGCGCCGGCACACCGTCGAACAAAACGCGATACCCGTTATAACTGGTCTCAAACGCGCCCGCGCCCGACACGTTCCCCTTCACCCCGGTCACCGGGCCCATGGAGGTCCCCAACAGGCTCAAAATCATCCCCGGCGTAATCGCAGACAGCTCCCGCGTAGCGCCATGCAGCGCCGTGCGTAACGTCGGCGCGGCGGGCGTAGTCACCGTCAGCGTCACCTCCGCGCTCCGGCTCTCGCCGGTGCCGAATGCCGTCACGGTCACAACGCCGCGGTAGGTTCCCGGCGCCAGCCCCGATGGCTGCACGCGCACGGTGATCGTGGCCGGAGTCGACACGCCGCTCGCGCTCGCGATCAGCCAATTATTGCCAGAATCGGTACGTGCGCTCGCCGTGAAATTGGCGGTTCCCAACGTGCTGTTCACCGCAATCGTCTGCGCCGGCGGAACCTCCCCGTTGGTCACAAACTGGAAGGAGAGCGCCGTGGGCGAAATGGTCGGTGACGCGTTCGCGCTCACCGACGCGTTTACAACGACGCTCGTCGTCGCGCCCCCGCCGCTAATCGTCAGAACACCGGTATAGTTCCCCGGCGTCAAATTCGCCGCGCTGGCAAACACGGTCAACCCCGACGGCGTCGTTCCCGACGATGGCGATGTCGACAACCACGCGCTATCGCTCGTCACCGTATACGGCGTGTTCGCCGATCCACTCACCTGAATCACCTGGGACAACGGCGTCGGCGCGCCCGCCGTCAGCGAATAACTCAGCGCCTGCGGACTCGCCGAGAGCGTCGCCCCCGAAACCGTCATCGTAACTGGAATCGTCAACTGCGTGTTGTCGGTGACATTGGACACCTGAATCAACCCGCTATAAACGCCCGCCGCCGAAACCGCCTGCGGCACAATGCTCACGGTCAACGAAACCGGCGTCGTCCCGCTGTTCGGCGTCACCTGCAGCCACCCCGCGCCCGTCGTGCTGGCCGATGCCAGGAAGTTCTTACCCGTCACTGCATTCAGATTCAGCGTCTGGCTCGCCGCCGGCGCGTTCAACTGCGTCTGGAACGACAGCAGCGCCGGGTTGGCCGTAATCGAGGAGACGCTCGAAGTGCCCACATTAATCGTCACCGGAACCGCAACGGTCGTCGTCCCGGTCGTGACGTTGATGCTGCCCGAATAAACGCCCGCCGGCAGCCCCGTTGGCGACACCGAAACCGTCAACACATTCGAACCACCCGTCGACCCGAACTGCGGCCCCACCAGCAGCCATCCGGTCGAACTCGCGCTAGCCGTGAAGTTCACACTGGTGCCCGTACTCTGCACCGTCACCTGCTGCGCCAGCGGAATGCCCGCATCCGGGAAGTAGTTAAAGGTCAGCGACGCGGGGCTCATGGTCAGAATCGTGTTCGCGCTCACAGTCAGCGAAACCGCAACCGATTGCGTGGAGCCATTGGACGCCGTGATCGTAACCAGCCCGCCGTAATTGCCCGCCGTCAAACCCGTCGGGTCCACGTAGATGTTCAGGTTGCTGTTGCTATTCCCATTCACCGTTAGCAGCGGGGAGCTGTTCAAGTTGCTCGTCAACCGGATCCAGGAAGCGGACCCGGAGGCGGTATAAGACACAATCCCGGCCGAGTTATTCACGTAGACCGCCTGCCCGCCCGGCGTCGCCGTCCCGATCTGATAGGAGAAGTTAGCCGTACTCGGCGTTACCGTGAAACCGGTCAAACCGCCGCCAGTGCCCACCGTGAATGACACCGGAATCGACACCCCGGGGGAACCGTTCGTCGGCGCAATGCTCACTGTGCCGGAGTACACACCGGAGACCAGCGCGGCCGGATTGGCGATGATCGTAATCGACGTCGGCGCCGTCGACAGCACCGTATTCACCGACAGCCAGTTACCGCCCGAAGTCGTGTTCGTAAACACCTGAAACGGCACATTGCCGACGCTGTTAATGTTCACCGATGCCTGCGAAGTGATGCCCGTTGTCGCCGTCAACGCGACCGTCGAGGGATTCGCCGTCACCACACTGCCGCCCGCCGTCGTGCTGCTCACCGTCAGCGTCACCGTAATCAGGGCCGACTGCGACCCGCTGGCGATAATCAACACCTGCCCCGTGTAGTTGCCCGGCGAAAGATTCGTCGGCGTCACCGTCACCGTGACATTGCCAGGCGTCGCCGCCCGGTCAGCCGACGCCGACAGCCACCCTTCCGTGGGCGTGAAATAGCGAATGGATAAATTGATCGGCAACGAAACGCCCGTGGACGTGACGCCAATCACTTGGCTCTGCGGCAATGCGGCGCCACTCAGGGCGGTGAAGTTCAGAGCGCTCGCGCTCACCTGCAGGTTACCGACTTGCCCGAAGGCAGGAAGCGACAACGCCAGGGCGAAAAGTGACAGGGTTCGCATAGTAGTTAGGGGATCCCCCCTCTCTTACTATGACTGTTCTGGAAGCTCGCAGGTTTCGCCGGCCAGCAACTCATGCCGGTGCCTGGCAATCCAGCCGTAGATCAGATTGCCGATCGGGTTCGATACCGGCAACAGAAACAGCAGCGTCCCCCCAACCACCAAACGCCTCGCCAGCGGGCACGGAGAAAAGGCAACCGCGGCCACCAGCACCATCGCGAACAAGGGCATGTGCAGAATCATCCGCCGCACCGCCGAGTATCCCGCCAACAGCCATCCCGGCCCCGCCGCATGCAGCGCCTGCTTCAGCTCCGCCTTCGTCAAGCCATACCGGTCACCGACGTTCGATTGCAGCGGCCGCCACTCAAAAACCGGATCAAAGTCCAGTTTTTGCAGCAGCTCTTTCGTGCGCCGGCAGAACCCGCAACTCCCGTCCCAGATCACCAGAATCTGCCCCTCCGGCCACCGGGCGAAGGCGAACAGCGACGACTGCATGCCGTAGAAGAACAGGTTGAAGGGGTCGCCCGTGAACAGCAGCAGCCCCGATTGAAACAGCCCACTCCCCCAAATGAACGCCGGGTGGAACCGCGGCATCACCGCCAACGCCGCCAACGCCAGTTCCGCCACGATGGTGTACCAGCAGAAAAGCTTCCCTGCCACCAGCGGCGGCAACTGCGCCGCCAGCCAGATGTAAGCAGGATTTTGTAGCCGGTCTGTCGCCCAGTGATCGAAAAACTGCCCCGTCTGCCAGTCGGGATCGAGCAACTTGTTCAACCCAGCGCCAAAGTAGACCAGCGCGAACTGCCATTGCAACAACCGCGGCGGGCCAGTCTCTTTCGATAACGACGCCAGCACCAGCATCAGCCCCACGAAGGTCTTGTTGTTGCCGTAATAGCCCCGCGAACACAGCACCGCGCAGAGAATCGAAATGCCCGCCATCGCGGCGAAAAACCGCGTCTTTTTCGTGAAAAGAGTCCCAAGCGAACCCACCACCAACAGCACCTGCAGTGCTCGCTGGGTCAACTCCGGCGGCAGTTGATCGATGATATCCAGAAACGGCAGAAACGGCGTCTGGATCTGCGCCTGGTGATTGGTCAACAGGAGCGCCAGTGCCAACAGGCGGCATAACATCACAACCTGCGGTGGCAGGCTCAGTCCGGTCAATTGCAACGGATTGGCGATCACTGCGGATACCGCCATTCCTGCTCCGGATGCCCGTTCACGCTGTAGCGCACCAGTACCCGGCTCCGCCCCGCCGGTTCAAACTTCTGTTCGGCGCGGGTGATGATATCGAACAGGTGTTGCGCGGAGCGGTTGTCCACGCCCTCCGCCGGCCGCCGGTAGCGTTTTCGAATCTGCTCGTCCGCCAAGCCCTCGTCGCCAATCGAAACGCCAATCGAGTACTTCGTCTGTTGATCGAACGGCGCCCAGCAGAAGTATCGGTCATTGGCAAAACGCGCACGGACAATCGCGCCGCCCTGCAGCAACAGCAGCGTCAAGCCGAGGGCGTAGCGCCAGTTCATGGAACTAATTATTCCCCAACGGCAACTGGAACGGGGGGCCCGGCAATTTGTCCTTGGTCAGGAAGAACAGGGATTTGATCTCCGTCGGCCCGCAACTCACATCCGATGGCGACTTCGGCCAATACACACACAGCGGATTGATCGATTGCAGATCGCCAGCCGTCGTCCCCGGCGGCAGTTCGATCGTCGAACGAACCCAGCCCGAACGCTCAATTGAATCGCGCGTCCGGCCCTTGTGCGAGTAGTAATACGTGCCGTTTTTATGCAGCACTACGAAGGCGATCGCCGCCTTCCGCGGCTGCACGTTCGCCTCGATGTACAAGTAGTTCCGCGGGTCCGAGATCGTCTCCCCCCGTTCTTCGCCATACGCCCGCAGCTTGTTCTCCCGCACCAATTCCGACGTCATCACCAGCCAGGTGATCGGGTTCGCGTCCATCACCGCCTCTCGCGACGCCTTCGACAAATCGGCCAGAAACGGCGCGGGCTGATAGCGGACCGCGCTCGGGCCTTCGCCCGCCACCATGTTGTTATCGGTCACCGGCATCAGCATCGGATGGGTGCCCCAGAACGGGCCTTTGAACTCGATATCTTTATGCCCGCGCGACTGAATAATGGCTTTGTCCAGAGTGCCATCGGGCTTCAGATACGCGCGATAGACGTACTCAATATCGGTAGTCCGGCCCCACCGCGCCATCAGCGACCGCGTCGAGGTCCCGCCGTCCTCGTTCGAGAAAATCACCGTATACTGCAAAATCTGCTGGCCGTTCTCAGTCAGCCTTTCCACGTAGGTTAGCAGCGGGATGTCGGTGAACTTGCCGATGGCGTTCTTCCGTTCAAACAGCACGGGCGCGAAGGCCGCAAACGGCTCCGCCGGCGCCAGCGTGACGCCATGCTCCACAATTCCCTTCCCCTTCACCCGCACCGTGTGGTTCGTTCCGGCCAGATCCCCGAGAAACACCGAGTATTTATGACGCCGCGCTCCGGCGTAGAGCATGAGTTGCTGCTGCACCTTCCCGTCCACTTCCACATCGGCCAGTACCGCTTCCCTGCCCTTCACTTCCCAATCGGTGCCCGGCGCGGAAAGCTCCAGGTGGGCCACTATCTCCGCCCCATGCAGACTAAACAGCATCATCATCGCCAACCGCGCAATATGCTGCAGAAGCGACTTCGTCCGCACCGGTTTTTCCAACACCTGGTCCACATTCACTGTTAACTCCCGCGTCCAACCGCTCAGCACAATCAGTTTCATGGAAGGGGTGCGCTCCTGCAATTTTTGAATCAGTGACACGCCGTCGGACAGCGTCGGGATGCGGAGGTCCAACACGGCGACCTGAGCCGTCGCCTGATGCGCCAGCGCCTCCGCCGCGTTCTTCGCGGGCAGCACCGTGTGGCCCGCCATCGAAAGAATCTGCTCCCGGAGATCGAGTTGGTCCGGATCGTCCTCGACCAGCAGCACGGTAGCCATTATTCGAACTGAATCTGGGCGATCACCAGTTGCGGCATCGCCTGGTTCCAACTCTGCGGCATATTGTCGAACGGCATCCGGAACGCCTTCGTCTCCGTGGGCGCCAGGCCGCCATTCTTCGAGCGGACAATCGCCACCCGCTCTCGCAAAACCACCTGATTGTACGGGTCGTAAAAGACGCAGTTCAACTCCACCAGCTTCAACTTCCGGTCGCCGTTATTGGTGATATTGCCAACGATCTCGATCAGCGATTTCGCCATCGCGCTATCGGTCGCCTTCAACTCCACCCCGCCCAGCTTCAAATTCTTCACGTAGGCTTTTGCCTCCGGCGTCAGCACCGGAGCCTGATTGGCGTTGTCCCGTGGCTGCGCGAAATACCACGCCGCCCCGCCCCCAACCAGCAACATCACCAGCACTGCAATCGCAATGCCGGTGGGGAACTCTTTCTTCTTTTTGACTGGTGCGCCGGTGATCATTTGCCGCTGATGGTCATATCGCTGATGGCGATCGTGGGTGCGCAGGTCGAGCCGCGGAACTCCAGATCGCTCCCGATATGGATGATGTTTTTGAGCATATCCGATAGATGGCCAGCGATGGTAATCTCGGCCACCGGATAGGACAACTTGCCGTCTTCAATCCAAAGCCCGGCCGCGCCGCGCGAATAGTCACCCGTCACCGTATTCACACCGAACCCGATCAACTCCGTGACATAAAGCCCCGTGCCAACGGCGGCATAAATCTCTTCCGGCGTCTTCGTACCGGGTTCGATAAACAACGTGCCGTGCCCGATGCCAGCCGCGCCCGTCAGTCCGCGCGAGCCGTTCCCGGTGGTCTTCGCCCCCAGCTTCCGGGCCGAATAGGTGTTGTACAGGTAGTTCTTCAACACGCCATTTTGGACGATCACCGTCCGCCGCGAAGGCACGCCCTCGTCGTCAAACGGCGACGTGCCGAAGTAGCCCGGCATCGTCGCATCATCGATCAGCGTCAAGCCATCGACGGCAATCTTTTCGTTGAGCTTATCCAGCAGGAACGACGACTTCCGGTAGATCGCCTCCCCGGTCACGGCTTCAAAAATGTGCCCAAGAATCGACTTCGCCACGCGCGGCTCAAACACAACTGTCGCCTTGCAGGTCTCAATCTTCCGCGCGCCCAACCGGCGCAGCGCCCGCGCCGCCGCCTTCCGCCCAACATCTTCCGGCGACTCCAACCCAGCCCACGACCGCGAAATCGAGTGCCAATAGTCGCGCTCCATCTGTTCGCCTTCGCGCGCCACCGGCGTCACGCTCAGCGACGCCGTCGTGCTGGAATAGCTCCCCAAAAACCCGCGGCTGTTGGCAAACACGCGGCAGCCTGTGTAGGTTTCGCACCCGGCACCCTCCGAGTTGGTGATCCGCGGATCGGCCGCGAGCGCCGTCGCCTCCGCGCGTTTGGCCGCGTCGATCCGGGCCGACGCCTCCACCAAGGCCACATCGGCCTCGGCCAGCTTCAAATCGCCTTCAATTTGCCCCAACTCTTCCGGTTCCGGCAGCCCCGCAAACGGGTCCTCTTCGGTGATCCGCGCAATCGCGATCGCCGCGTCCACCATCTGCGAAACGCCTTCATCCGTCAAATCAGAGGTATACGAGGAGCCCTGCCGCTTCCCGATCAACACCCGCAACCCCGCCGCGCGGGATCCGGCCTCCTTTAAAGTCTCCACCTCGCCCAACCGGACGGTGGCCGAGAACTCATCGCCTTCGGCGATCGTGCATTCGGCATCGGTGGCGCCCCGCTCGGCCGCCAGCCGGATGGCCAGCGACGCGACATCGCGCAGAATCGCCTCGCTCATCGCGTGCCTCCCACCGTCATCAGGTCAATCTTAATGGTGGGCATACCCACCCCGACCGGGACCGACTGGCCCTCTTTCCCGCAAACGCCGATACCAAGGTCCAGTTTCAGGTCGTTTCCGACCATCGAAACATGCTTCAACGCCTCCGGTCCGTTGCCGATCAGAGTGGCGCCGCGGACCGGCGAAGTGATCTTTCCGTCCTCGATCAGGAAGGACTCGGAGGCCGAAAAGACGAAATTTCCGGACGTAATATCCACCTGTCCGCCCCCAAAATTGGTACAAAAGATACCTTTTTTGACCGTTTTGATGATCTCTTCCGGGTCACTTTCGCCTGCCAACATGAACGTATTGGTCATCCGGGGCATCGGATAGTGCTGGTAGTTTTCCCGCCTCCCGGACCCGGTGGAGACTCCGCCGGACAACCGGGCGGAGAGCTTATCAGTGAGGTAGCCGCGCAAAACGCCGTTTTCAATCAACACGTTCTGCTGGGTGGGCTCGCCTTCGTCGTCTACGTTCAGGGAACCGCGCCGGTGCGCGATCGTTCCGTCATCGACAACAGTACACAACGGGCTGGCCACCTGCTGGCCAACCCGGCCGGAAAACGCGCTAACGCCCTTCCGGTTGAAGTCCGCTTCGAGTCCATGACCGACCGCTTCGTGCAACAAAATGCCCGGCCAACCGGGGCCCAGAACCACCGTCATCTCGCCGGCCGGGGCGTCGATGGCGTGGAGTTGGACAATAGCCTGGCGGGCGGCGTCTTCGGCGAAGGCTTCGGGCGAATGGGAGCCGGTGAAGAACTCCAGCCCGACCCGTCCCCCACCGCCGGCGTAGCCGCGCTGGGGAACGCCTTCGCCTTCACGCGCCAGGACGGCGACGTTCAGGCGGGCCATGGGCTGCAAGTCGGTGGAGAGGCGGCCGTCGGAGGTGGCGACCAGGACGTGGCGGACGGAATCGGCGTAGATGGCCTGGACCTGGAAGACGCGCGAGTCGTGAGCCCGGGCGGCGGCGTCGGCACGCTTGACCAGCTTGACCCGCTCTTCCAATGGCGTATCGCCGGCGAGCACGCCAACGGGGTATAAGTCCCGCTTTTCCCCGGACTTGAGGCCGTGGACGATTTCGGTGGCAGGGCCGGAGGCGATGCAAGCGGCGGTGCGGGCCGCCTTTAGAATCCGATCGGGCGACAGGTCGTCCGAATAGGCGTAGCCGGTCCGTTCCCCGGAGAGAACGCGGATGCCAACGCCAAGGGAGACGCCCTGCGTGGCGGATTTGACCAGCGATTCATCGAGACTGATGGAACTGGTGGCGAGATATTCGAAGTACAGGTCGGCGTAATCGCCGCCTTTGGAGAGGGCTTCGGCGAGATACCGCTCGAGATCCCGTTCCGTCAGGCCGAACTTTTGTCCGAAGAGGTTGGAGAGTGAACTCACCCTCTTATTCTAAGTTGTTCGGCTACGCTTCGAGGGCATTTACGCGGGAAGCGATCAGGATTTGCAGTTCCGGGACGGCAATATGGAGGCGGTCCCGAATGGCGGGGGGGAGGGTGGCAAGGAACTCGGCAACCGGTTCGCCGGCGGTTTCCTGATTTTCAATGGACGCAAAGCCAAGCGCGTCTGTGATTCTACATCCGTAGTTGATAAGACCGGTAATGGTGAAACTATCTCCGGAGAAGGGCTGGTGATGGACCCGAATCGCGCTGGAGATTACCGGAGGAAGCCCCCAAGTCGTCGCGAGCCACTCTCCGGCATAGGCATGATCCAGACCATAGGCTTCGCGTTCCAGGTCACACAGGCAGCTGCCATGGGTGGCTGCGTGGTCCAGAAGTTGCAGATAACGAGCTGGATCTAGCGCGATCAGCCCCAGGCGGCCGATATCGTGCAGGATACCGGCGGTGTAGGCTTCGCCCCCATCCTGGCGGGCCCAATCGGCGATTTCCGATGATACTACAGCAGTAGCAAGATCGTGACGCCAGCAACGCTTGAGAGCAGGGATCTGGAGGGCATTGCCCAAGTAGCTACGTAAGGCAACCGTGCAGGCCAGACCTTTCACCTTCTCTGTCCCCAGTACGGCGAGGGCCTGGAGGATGTTACGGACCTCGCTCCTCGCTCCGAACATCGCAGAATTTGACATTCGTAGGATTTCACCGGTGAGAGCAGCATCAGAGACGATGAGATTGCTGATTTCCTTTAAACTGACATCGGCGCGGCCCATCATTCCCAACAAACGCGCGGAAACAGTGGGCATGGCGGGGAGCCGTTTGAGGAGGAGTTCGGCGGCTTGCTTCTGGTCATCGCCCGCGGGTGGCGGTGGTGCGGGTCCGGACAATGTGGGAATAGAAGCCATGACAATAAGCTCATCGGCGGGTGCCTGTGGAAAAAAGACCTCGCTAGGAATAATCCGGTAATTGGAGAAGTGGCAGAATGTACGAATGGTTCCATTCGGGGAGAATCGGGCGCTGCATTATCTGATGGCGGCAACGGCCGTGGCGATGGCGGTTTCGGCCTACCGGCCCTCCATGGTGTTCGACTGGTGGCTGGAGAACCTGTTGGTTTTCTTCCTGTTGGCGCTTTTGGCAGGCACCTACCGGCGAATCCCTTTGTCGACGTTCGCCTACACGATGATTTTCCTGTTCCTGTTGGTCCATGAGTGGGGGGCACACCACAAGTACGCCGATGTGCCGTTGGGGGAGTGGATGAAAGTGTGGCTGCAGACGGCGCGGAACCACTATGACCGGGTGAGCCATTTTGCGTACGGGTTCTTCCTGTGTGTGCCGGTGCGGGAGGCGTTTGTGGCTACGACGGGGCACCGGGGCGGGTGGAGCTATTTCGTCCCGGTGGAGTTTTCGCTGGCGTCGGGGGCGGTTTACGAAGTCATCGAGATGATCGTTGCCGAGATCGTAACGCCCGAGCACGGCGAGGCCTTTGTGGGCATGCAGGGCGACATGTGGGACGCCCAGAAGGACATTGGGCTGGCCGGAATTGGTGCGGCGCTGACAATGGGGTATTTACGGTTTAGAGCAGGAGCGGTTCAATCGCGGCCCGAATGATTTCCGGGGCTGGAATGGCGTCCGGTGTCGCCTCGAGAATGAGCGTGCTGCCGCCGAGGACGGCGGACGTTGCTCCTTCGCGGAGAAGAATCTGATCGACTTGCGCTTGCAGTGCTTTGTGGTGCGCTTCCAGCAACTGGATGGCGGCGACGATGTTCTTGAGCCAGTTGGCGAGGGGGTCGGGGGCGTCCAGGAAGGCGTCGGGGCGGATGGCGAGGCTGACGGGGTAGCCGGCGGCGTGGCGGAGCGCGTCGCGGATTTCGGTGCCGAGGCGATCCGATTCCTGGCGCGGGGCGGGAACGCGGAGCGTAACGCCCTGGATATGGGCAGCGCGGAGGTAGTGCACGTCCTCGTCGGTAAAGCCGTTGCCGCCGCGGCAGATGAGGAGTCCGGCCTCGCGATCCCAGGAGACGAGGCGGGCGCTGGAAAGGGTATGGCCGGGAAGCCAAAGGGTGATTTGGCCTTCAGCGCTGTCGAGAATGTCTTCGATGTCCAAGAGTCGATGGTATTACGATTTGTAGATGCGAATTGAGAGCGTGGACCTTTTCTACCTGTCGATGCCGGAGGTGTTGGACATCGGGGACGGCAGCCAGGATGCTTTGTTGGTGCGGGTGCGGGCGGGCGAATGGACGGGCTGGGGGGAGTGTGAGGCGGCGCCGCTGCCTTCGATCGCGAGTCTGATTTGCCCGATGTCGCATTCGGCTTGCAAGCCGGTGGCGGCCTCCGTGGTGGGGCAGACGCTGGAGGGGCCGGAAGACATTCGGCGAATCGGAGACCTGGTACGGGCGGAGAGTTTGGATCTGCTGCAGGCGGACCACACGTTGTCGGGGATCGATATGGCGATGTGGGATTTGTGGGGAAAGCGGGAAGGGGCGCCGGTGTGGAGCTTGCTGGGGTACCGGCAGGCGTACCCGAAGTTGCCGTATGCGTCCATGCTGTTTGGGGACACACCGGAGGAGACGTTTGCGAAGGCGCGGGGCTGCACGTTCCGGGCGGCGAAGTTTGGGTGGGGGCCGATTGGGAAAGGCACCGCGGAAGAGGACGCGGCGCACTTTCGGGCGGCGCGGGAAGGATTGGGCCCGGACAAGACGCTGCTGGTGGATATTGGGACGGTTTGGGGAGAGGACGTGGAGCGGGCGGCGCTGGCGTTACCGGCGTTGGAGGAGTGCGGGGCGGTGTGGCTGGAGGAGCCGTTTGTGAGCGGGGCGTTGGCGTCCTATGCGGAGTTGGCGCGGCGATCTGGGAAGGTAAAGATGGCGGCGGGCGAGGGGAGCCACAACATCTACATGGCGCGGCAGATGGTGGACCACGCCGGGATTGGATTTCTGCAGATTGACGCGGGGCGGATCGGCGGGTTGACGGTGGCCAAGCAGGCGGCTGATTACGCTTCGGCGCGGGGAGTGACGTACGTGAACCACACGTTCACTTCTCATTTGGCGTTGAGTGCGTCGTTGGCGCCGTTCGCGGGGTTGGAACGGGACGAGATTTGCGAGTATCCGGTGGAGCCGAAGGCGCTGGCGCTGGCGATTACTTCGGACCAATTGACGCCGGGGGCGGATGGGCTGTTGCGGGTACCGGAGGGGCCGGGGTTAGGGGTGACGGTCGCTATCGACGGGGTTCGGCCGTACCTGGTGGATTGCGAGATTCGGGTGCGTGGGCGGGTGCTGTATGCGACGCCGGAGTTGTAGCACCAAACAGCGGCGCCCGCCGAGATGAATCTCGGCGGGCGCCATTTGCTTTTCGAGCAACTTCCCTGGTTGGTTAGTGAGCGGCGATGGTGACCGAGCAGGACTTCTGGGAAACCAGACCGTTGTTACCGGCCACCTGAAGGGTGAACGGGTAGACACCGGCATGGAACGGAACCCCGGAGAGGACACCGGCTGCGGAGAGCGTAAGCGGGCGGGGCAGGGCGCCGGCGAGAACCGTGAAGCTATAGGGGGCAGTGCCACCGGTGGCCGTCAGGGTTTGGGAGTACGCAACGCCTTCCGTGCCAGAGGGCAGCGGGCAAACGGTGGCGATCGTGGGGGCGGTAGCCACGGGGTTGACGGTGAGGGAACACGACTTGCCGCTGGATAGCGGCGAAGGCGTGGTGGAATCGGCTACCTGGACGGTAAAGCTGGCGGTGCCGGCCACGGTGGGCGTGCCGGAGACGACGCCGGCCGCGGAGAGCACCATCCCGGCGGGCAACGCACCCGCGGTGAGCGAGTAGGCGAGGGGCGCAACGCCATTGGCGCTGGAGAAGGCCTGGGAATAGGCCGTACCGACTGTCGCGCTGGGAAGCGGGCAGGCGGTGGCGATTGTAGGAGCAACCGGGGCCGTGTGCAGGATGGTAAGCGAGCAGGCCTTGGAGGCTGATCCGCCACTGTTCGTCGCTGTCACCGTAAAGCTGAAGGTTCCGGCGTTATGCGGGAGCCCGGAGACGACGCCGGCCGGGGACAGGGACAAGGGACTGCCGAGCGCGCCGCCGGTGAGGGACCAGACGATGGGGCCGGTGCCGGTGGCGGTGAGCGCCGTGGAGTAGTGGGTGTTGATCACGCCGAACGGCAGGGGGCAGGCGGCGGTGATGGTAGGGCTGACGACGGCTGCATTTACGGTCATTGCACACAATTTGGTTGTGGTAGCGGCGGGCACGCTGGAATCAGTAGCCTGGAGCGTGAAACCGGCCGTACCAGCCGCGGTGGCGGTGCCGGAGATCAGGCCGGCGGAGGAGAGAGTGAGCCCGGCGGGCAAGGAACCGGTAGCGAGCGAGAAGGTCACGGATCCGGTTGCGCCGATGGCGGCGAGCGTCTGCGAGAATGCCACGCCGACGGTGGGCGGATTCAGCGGGCAGGCCGTGGCGATGCCGAAGGGAGGCGGAGGCGCCAGGACGTCGATGGTGACCGAGTCCACGGTGGTGAGGCCGACGCTATTGGTGGCGCTGAGCGTGATGACATGCTTGCCGGCGGGAAGGGCGCGGGCGACGATTTGACCACCGGAACCAAGGACGCCGGAGATGCTGGAGCGCCAGAGGAGACGGGAGTCGGCGACGACGTCATCCTGGACATCGAAGGCTTCGCCGTTGAGTTCGAGATCGGTCCCGGCGGGATGGGTGGGGTCGACGTCGTCGATGTAGACTTCGGGGGCCTTGAAGGCTACTTTGAACTCCTGGCTTTCGGCGGTGGCGGAGCGGATGCCATCGGTAGCGGTGACGCGAAGTTTGGCGCGGTGGCCACCGGGGAGGGTGTTGAAGTCGTCGGTGAGGGAGGTGGCGGTGAGATCGGAGTCGAGAACCATCCAATC
>CAMATG010000009.1 GCA_945860645.1 Candidatus Sulfopaludibacter sp. SbA3
GATCCTCAGCATCACTCCATTCGAGAAAATGTCCATTTTACAGGCGCTTCAGGAAGCCAACTCCCAAACCCATCTACACGACCCAGCCAAACAACTGAATCTATGGGACTTCTAGCCGGACACTACTGGGAGCATATATAAACCGAAATGGGGTCGTCAATGACAGTTTTGTTAATGAACTGAAACTTCAATAAACCCCTCCAGGTTTCGGATATACTGCCCCCCACGAGGGCCCTATGAAACTCCGTCTTGTTCTGCTGCTCCTGTCCGCGGCGCTGGCCTACACCCAGGACCGCGGCACCATCCGCGGGACTGTTACCGACCCTACCGGCGCCGCCATTCCCGCCGCCAATGTCACCATTCGCAACATCGACACTGGCCTTACTCAATCCATCCCCACCGGCGCCGATGGCCTCTACACCATCCCCTATCTCCCCGCCGGCAACTACTCCGTAAGCACTGAAAAATCGGGCTTCCGCAAAGCCGAGGCCACCGGCGTCCGCGTCAACGTCGCCACCATCACCACCGTCGACGTCGCCCTCACCGTCGGCTCCGTCGATCAAACCGTCGAAGTCTCCGCCGTCACCCCTCTCCTCGAAGTTCAGGGCTCCAACCTCGGCAAAGTCGTCCCCACAAAAGCCATTCGCGATCTCCCCCTCTTCATCGGCGGCGGCATCCGTAGCAACCTCGCCTTCGTCATCCTCACCCCCGGCGTCATCGGTCCCGCCAACAACCCCCGCATCGGCGGCGGACTCCTCGATGGCCAAAGCGAACAGCTCGACGGCGCCGAAGCCAACTCCGAACGCCGCAACGATCCCGCCATGAACGGCGTCTCCGTCGAAGGCATGGAGGAGTTCAAAGTCCAAAGCTCCGGCTACTCTGCCGAGTTCGGCCGCACCTCCAACGGCGTAATCAACTGGGTCACCAAGTCCGGCACCAACACCCTCCACGGCTCCGGCTTCCTCTTCAATCGAAACGAAGTCTTCAACGCCCGCGGCTTCACCTTCGCCCCCACCAAACGCCCCATCGTCCGCCAGTGGAACCCCGGCGGCAGCATCGGCGGCCCCATTGTCATCCCCAAAGTCTTTGACGGCCGCAACAAAGCCTTCTTCTTCTTTGCATTCGAACGCGCTTCCACACGCAACGGCCAGTCCACCGCCCTCGTCACCGCACCCGTCGAAGAATTCCGCAACGGCGACATGCGCCGCAATGTCGATGCCGCCGGCCGCACCATCCCCATCTATGACCCCTTCGATGCCAGCGGCAACATCATCGCCAACGCCGCCTCCCGCCCCCGCATGCAATGCAACGGCGTCCTCGACGTCATCTGCCCCGATCGTTTCGACCCCACCGCCAAACGACTCCTCGCCCTTGTCCCCCGCCCCGACGATCCCACCCGGATCGTCAACAACTATCGCTCCCGCAGCTTCTCCACGTCCCGTACGCGCCTGCCCTCCATCAAGGCCGATTATGTCTTCAACGACAAACATCGCGCCAGCTATCTCTACAGCAACTTCTTCAGCCCCGCCACCCCCAGTATCAACAACTTCGAAGGCGTCCCCGGCAGCGGCTTTCCCTCAGAAGTCACCACCGAATATCATCGCTACAACGACGATTACATCTTCCGCCCCAACTTACTCAATCACCTCACCATCGGCTTCAACCACCGCCATATTCTCGAAGCCCCGGATTACGTCAGCAACTACCCGGCCGACCTCGCCCGCGCCACTTACATCCCCGGCACCGTCGCCCCGCTCATGCCCGGCACCTCCAGCGTCTACTCCGTCTCCGGCATCCAGTTCGGCAACAGCGTCTTCACCGATTCCCGCCAGCGCACGACCAACATCAAGGAACAGATCTCCTGGCTCAAAGGCCGTCACAGCATGAAGTTCGGCTTTGAATACCTCCGGGGCATCTACCGCCGCCTGGACTTCAACGGCGCCTTCGGTACCGTCAGCTACAGCGCCGCCGGCACCGGCAATCCCAACGTTGCGATTAGCGGCTCCGATTGGGCGTCGTTCCTCCTCGGCACCGCCTCCGGCGGCGGCTTCCGTTACCCCGGCGATACGGCCTTCCAATGGCCCTACTACGCCTGGTTCGCGCAGGATGATTTTAAAGTCAGCAAGAAGCTCACCATCAACATCGGCCTTCGCTACGAACTCCCCATCCCCAAACAGGAGCGCAACGGCAGGAACAGCAACTTCTGCCCCTCCTGCCCTAACCCCGCCGCCGGCGGCCTCCCCGGCGCAATGCTCCTCGCCGGTCGCGACGGTGCCCCCGTTCGCTTTGGCGAAACCCGCAAGAACGCCTTCGGCCCGCGCCTCGGCTTTGCCTACCAACTCGATGCCAAAACCGTCATCCGCTCCGGTAGCGCCATCTACTACCAGCCCTCCCGCGAAGACGGCAACGCCGACAACGGCATCCAAGGCTTCGCCGGCACCTTCGGTTCCATCGCCAACTCTCTCTCCAACGGCATCTCCTATCGCGTGCCCACCGGCTTCCTGCCCTTTTCCACACAGATCAACGCCCTGAAACCGCCCGTCAAAGACGCCGCCACGCTTAGCGCCAATCTCCTGAACCAGGCACCTTTCTACCTCTTCCCCGGCGCCGGCCGCGCTCCCTATTTCGCCGATTGGAACTTCACCCTCGAACGCTCCATCACCAGCAGCTCCCTCATCCGCGCCTCCTACCACGGCGTCGTTGGCGTCAAACTCCTCTCCCGCCAGCAGTCCCAGAACCAGCTCGATCCCATCCACTGGGCCACCTACGGCAGCCTCCTCAGCAGCCCCGTCAGCGCCGTTCTCACCAACCCCACCGTTGTCGCCGCCGGCTTCAAACTGCCCTACGCCAACTTCCCCACCAATCTACAACTGCAACAGGCCCTCCGCCCCTTCCCCCAGTTCTCGGACATCAACAGCAACGCCGGCGGCCAGAACGACGGCCACTCCACCTTCCATGCCCTCGAAACCAGCTTCGAACACCGGTTCGACAAAGGCCTCTTCATGCTCGTTTCCTATACCTTTGCCAAACTCATCTCCGGCTCCAACGGCGAAGATGCCAACCGCGCCTCCGATGGCGCCGTCCAGAATCAGTACAACCGCCGCCTCGATAAAGCGGTGGCCAACCAGGACACGCCCCACAACCTCCGCATCAGCTACGTCTACGATTTGCCCTTCGGCAAAGGCCGCAAGTGGATGACCACCGCCCACCCCGTCGCCCAGGGCATTCTCGGCGGCTGGAAGGTCTCCGCCATTCATACTTACGTCAGCGGCGCTCCGCTCGTCGTCAACTGCAGCCAGAATTTCTTCGGCGCCGGCAGCAACGGCCGCTGCAGCTTCGCCCCCGGTGTGGCCGATGGCTCGGTCCCCCTCATCAACCCCCAGTGGAGCTCGGATAAGAGCGTTGCCTTCAGCGTGCCTTATCTGAACAAAGCGGCGTTCGTCCTCCCCCCCAACATGGTCTATGGCGATACCCCGCGCCGCATGTCCTACCTGCGCGCGCCCTGGAGCATCAACGAGGATTTCGCCGTGCTCAAGGATTTCAAGTTGGGCGAGAGGTTCAACCTCGAGGTCCGCGCCTCAGGCTCCAACGCCTTCAACCGCGCACTCCTCGCCGCCCCGGTCACCGCGCAGAACAATAGCGCCTTCGGCTTTATCAATACCCCACAAGGGAACGGGCCCCGCAATGTTCAGCTCGGGACGCGCATTTCGTTCTAAGTACAACCGCCTTAGTCCAGCCAAAGGTTGTGCTGGGTAGTACGGGAAGATCCCACCAGTGCAGGGGGTTTTGTCTTCTAGTAACGTACAGAACTCGCTGTTACGCTGGCCTTAGCATGACCTCCAATACGACAGGAAACCTCAACCGGCGCCGTTTTATCGGCCTCGCCGGAGCCCTCGGCCTCACACCCGCGCTATTAACCGCGGGCGATCAGGATTTCTCACTGGTCAACAAAACCGGCTTCGAGATTTCCTCGCTCCACATCTCGCCGCACAGCAGCGACGAATGGGGCGAAGACATCCTCGGCAAGGATACCCTCAGCGATGGCGACACGCTCAACATCACCTTCCACCGCAAGGAGAAGGCGGCCAACTGGGACCTTCGCGTCGAAGACGGCGACGGCAAAAACTTCACCTGGGAGAAGCTGAATCTCCTCGAAATCAGCGAAGTGACGTTGTTCTACCGCAAAGGCGTCGCCACCGCGACGTTTAAATAGCGCAACCCCGCCCACGTCAATCCGAAGCCGAGCAGCCACGTTAACAATGGCACGCTGAAATCGTTGTGGTAGGTGACGACGCCAAATGCGCCAGCGCCTACCCACACCGCTCCCGCCACCCACTGCTCGGCCTTCGAAAACACAAACCCAGGCCGCCGCAGATATCCCGCGCTCATCACCCCGCTGAGCGCCAGAAACGGGCTCGCCCAATGGGCCCAGTCCCAGCGGTATGGCCACATCGGCGCCGCCCAAACCAGCCCCGCCGTCATCGGCAACACCACCCACCACCGCCGCCATTCGCCCAGCCGTTCCGCAAACAGCGACACGCAAAACCGCCCCCCCGCCAACAGCGTGAACGACAACAGCAGCATCTTGATCACGCCCACGCTTCCAAATCCGGTCGCCGCGTCCACCCAGTTCGCGCGACGCGCGCCCAGCTCGGTCAGGGAACTCGCCAACACCGCCAAAACGAGCGGCGCCACAATCCCCATAACTCCATCCCGCATCCGCCGCTCTGGAAATCGACCGGCAAATAACAACGCCGGCGCCAGCCACAGCGTCAGATCCTGCATCCCCCAGGTCCCGCCGCAACATAACTGCTCTGGCGTCGCCGTCCACACCCATCGCCACTCCTCGCGAAACGCGAACGGAAGCGCCAACAGGATCGCTGCGGAGATCCGCACCGGCGCCGGCCCGGTCAGCGCCGTCAACACCACCCACGGCCACGCCACCGCAATCCGCGTGTCCACCGAGGCCCGCCCTGCCTCCTCCCACCGAAAGAACGGCGCGTGGACGGTGTAGAGGAAGGTGCTGGTCAAATCGCCATACCAGCTCACCGCCCACAGCGGCAGCCACACCCACAAGACGAACCCGCCCACCCACCGGCCCAACTGCGCCTCCACTAACTCCCGCGGCCCCAACCCCGTCTGCGCCGGAACCCAATAGGCCCCAAACAACAGGAACATCCCCCACACCAGCGGTGCCGCCACCAGAGCAACGGTGTCCCCGCGCCCGCGGGCCAAATCCGCCGCATATCCGAAAAACAACGCATTCAACGTCAGACCGGCATAGAACGCCGCCAATCGCACAGCCGCACCCCCAGTCCCGCTAAAACAAACCCCGCCGCCCACGCCACAAACGGCAACTCCCAAAACACGCACCCCGCCGCCCACGCCCCCACCGCCACCGCCTGTTCAATCCACCCAAACACAAAAGCACGCCGCGCCCAGTACGCCCCCGCAATCACCCCCAGCAGCGGCACAAACAGCGCCGCCACCATCCGCCACTCCGCCTCATACGGCCAGTACCAGGTCCCCAAAACCATCATCGCCACCGTCAATAGCGCCACCGTCCACCACCGCCGCCACGAACCCAAATACTCCCCCGCGCAGTCCGTACAAAATCGCCCCGCCGCCACCGTCGTAAACGACGCCAGCAGGAACAGTCGCACTTTACCAATCTCCGTCCACGGCCCCGCTAGCGCCGTCACCGCCGTCGCATTCTTCCCCACCGGCGCAGCCCATACCAATCCCGCCACGACCAGCAGCGGCAGCACGATCCCGATGAACCCCTTCCGCACCGTCCGCTCCCCCGCCCCCGGCACCGCGCCCATCCACAGCAACGCCGGCACCAGCCAAATCCCCCACCCCTCAATTCCCCGCACCCCACCACAACACGCCCCCAACTCCACCCCCTGCTCCCGAAACGCAAAAGGCGCCGCCACCAGCACCACCGCCGCCACGCGCACCGGCACCGACGACCACCCCGGCAGCAGCATCAATACCAGCCACGGCCAGTGCACCGCCAGTTCGTTGTCCAATCCACTCCGCCACGTCTCCCCCTCCCGCAAAAACCAAACCCGCATGCCCGCCGCAAAAAACTGCGTCTGATACCCAAACCAGCTCACCAGCCACGCCGGAATCAACACCCACCAAACCGCTCCCCCCACCCATCGCCCCAGCACCCGCTCCACCAACTCCCGCGCGCCCAACCCCAGCCGCGCCGGCACCAGCAATCCGCCAAACACCAGAAACAGGCCCCAAACCACCGGCCCCGCCAGCATGGCGAACCAGCCCACACCCCACCCGCTCTTCTCGAATACAAACTCCAAAAAGCCCGCATTCAACAACAACCCCGCCAACACCGCCACCAGTCGCATGCACTTTCTGACACCGACCTGTTGCGAAAGTTCCCCCGCTATGTCATACTGAGATTTCTGTCGCTGAGCGGGAGTAACTCAGCTGGTAGAGTGCAACCTTGCCAAGGTTGATGTCGCCGGTTCGAATCCGGTCTCCCGCTCCATCCCTTCTTTCCCTCCGTCCGCAACTTCCCCCCTTAAAAAGCGTTTAACTAGATACAGGTCGTGTATCCATGTTGCGCCAATTCCTAGCTCTTCTTTTATCGCTCTCCCTCTTCCCCGCAGCCCCCACCAAGCTCAACAAGGATCAGCGCGCGCTCCACGCCGCCAGCCGCCTCACGTTCGGCCCCACCGTCACAGACCTCGCGGCCATCCACAAGCTCGGCGTCGATAAGTGGATCGAACAGCAACTCCATCCCGAAACGATCCCCGAAAACCCTGCCCTCCTCGAACGCCTGAAGACCTTCGAAACCCTCCAACTCTCCAACAAAGACCTCATCGCCCAATACCCCCGCAAAGCCGGCAAGGGCGCCAAGAACGTCCAAACCGTCTACCGCGAACTCGCCGAAGCCAAGCTCCTCCGCGCCGTCCATTCCACCCACCAGCTTGAGGAGTTGATGGCCGACTTCTGGTACAACCACTTCAACGTCTTCTTCGACAAAGGCGCCGACCGCCTCCTGGTCACCAGCTACGAGCGCGACGCCATCCGCCCCCACGTCCTCGGCAACTTCAAGAACCTGCTGCTCGCCACGACCAAACATCCGGCCATGCTCTTCTATCTCGACAACTGGACCTCGGTTTCCGCCGAGAACCTCGACAACCTCCGCGACCGCTTCCAGCGCAAGAAGGCCGCCGCCAAGAAGAAGCGCGCCGCTGGTCTCAATGAGAACTACGCCCGCGAACTCCTCGAACTCCACACCCTCGGCGTCGACAACGGCTACACCCAGACCGACGTCACCGAAGTGGCCCGCTGCTTCACCGGCTGGACCATCGACGGCCTCCGCGACGATCCCAAGTTCCTCTTCCGTCCCCTGATGCACGACCGCAAGGCCAAGACCGTCCTCGGCCAGGCCTTCCTCCCCGGCCGCGGTGAAGAGGACGGCCTGCAAGTCATCGACATGCTGGTCCGCCATCCCGCGACCGCGAAGTTCATCTCCACCAAGCTCGCCCAGCGCTTCGTCGCCGACACGCCGCCCCCCGCCCTGATCACTAAGATGGCCGCGACCTTCACCAAGACCCAAGGCGACATCCGCGAAGTGATGCGGACGATGTTGAAATCCCCCGAATTCTGGGCGGCGAGCACCTACAACGCCAAGGTGAAGATGCCGTTCGAGATGGTAGCCAGCGCCCTCCGCGCCACCAACGCCACGGTCACCAACAGCGCCGCCATCCAGCAGGAATTCCGCGCCCAAGGCCAGCCGTTGTACCGCAAGGGCGAACCGACCGGCTACTCCCCCATGGCCGAAGAGTGGACCAACTCCGCCGCCCTCCTGAGCCGGATGAACTTCGGCCTGGCCCTGGTGCAGAACAAAGTCCGAGGCACAAGAATCGACCTGACCCAGACGCTCGCCAACAAGACCAAACCCACCGAAATCGCCCAGGCGCTTTTGCTTCGCGCCCCTGCCCCGGAGACGCTCCGCGCCATCGAGAGCAAGTCCGAAACGAACCCGGCCCAAATCGCCGGCCTGGTCCTAGGCAGCCCCGAATTCCAGCGCCGGTAGAGGGAAGCATGACGCCATCCCAGCCCAAGAGCCCGAGAGCCCAAGCCCAAGAGCCAACAGCCCCAAGCCAACGCCCAAGGCCCAAGCCAAAAGCCCGGGGACGCTGCGGACCCCAACCCAATCACTTCGGCCAACCCAACACCACCGCAGTGTCCCCCGCCCGCAAGCCCAAAGCCCCAAGGCCCAAGCCAAAAGCCCGGGGACACTGCGGGCCCCAACCCAATCATTTCGGCCAACCAACACCACAGCAGTGTCCCCCGCCCGCAAGCGCAAGGCCCACAGCCCAGAACCGAAAACCGCGCGAACGGCCATAAGGTATGCACCTGAATGGAATGGCTCGCCAAACTCACCGCGTGGATCGTCCTCGTGTTCATGAAGAGCTGGCTCACAACCGGCCTTCTCTTCCTGGCCAAGGCCCTCTTCTCAAACCGAAATAGCCACCTACCCCCAACCACCCCCGAAGCATCGAATCAGGAGACAAAAAATTGACCCGCCGCTCCCTCATCCAAACCGCCGCCTTCGGCTTCGGCGCCCTCCCCGCCTGGCTCACCCGCGCCGCCGCCCAAGCCCCCAACGGTAAGAAGAAGACTCTCGTCGCCATCTTCCAGCGCGGCGCCATGGACGGCCTCAACGTCCTGATCCCCCACGGCGACAAACGCTACACCGCCCTCCGCCCCTCCCTCGCCATCCCCCGCGAATCAGCCCTCGATCTCGACGGCTTCTTCAGCCTCCACCCCTCCTTGAAGCCCCTCTACCCCCTCTGGCAGTCCAAGCAGCTGGCCGCCATCCAGGCCACCGGCTCCCCCGACCCCACCCGCTCCCACTTCGACGCCCAGGACTTCATGGAGTCCGGCACACCCGGCCGCAAAGCCACCAGAGACGGCTGGCTCAACCGCGCCATCCCCGCCGCCCAAACCCCCTCCCCCGTCCGCGCCCTCTCCATGGGCGGCACCCTCGCCCGCAGCCTCCGCGGACCCGCCCCCGCCGTCGCCGTCAATACCCTCGCCGGCTTCCAGGTCCGCGACAACGCCCAGAAGGACTTCATGTCCATGTACGCCCAGTCCCCCGACGCCACCCTCAAAAGCACCGGCAAGGACACCTTCGAAGCCATCCGCCTCCTCGATTCCATCAACAAAAACAAACCCGCCAGCACCGCCACCTACCCCGCCTCCCGCCTCGGCCAAAGCCTCGCCCAGATCGCCACCGTCATCAAGGCCGGCGCCGGCCTCGAATACGCCTTCGCCGACACCACCGGTTGGGACACCCACACCGGCCAGCCAGCCCGCCTGGAGCAGCTCCTCACCGACCTCGCCCAGTCCCTCGCCGCCTTCCACAAAGACCTCGGCGAACAGGCCAACGACGTCACCATCGTCACCATGAGCGAGTTCGGCCGCACGGCCAAAGAGAACGGCACCCGCGGCACCGACCACGGCCACGCCAACGTGATGTTCACGCTCGGCAGCGCCATCCCCGGCGGCAAGGTCCACGGCACGTGGCCCGGCCTGGAGCAGGAGCAGCTCTACCAGCAGCGCGACCTGGCCGTCACCACAGACTTCCGCGATGTCCTGGCCACCGCCATCCGCCACCACAACCCGGCAACGGATCTCGCCAAAGTCTTCCCCGATTACCGCTTCCGGCCAATCGCGTAGAGCGCCTCGCCGGTGCGGATGAACAGCTGATCGTCCACCGCGATCGGGCTCGCCAGCGTGTAGCCGTCCAGCTTGCTCTCGCCCAGAATCTGGAACTCCGGCCCGGCCTTGTATACCGTCGTCGTGCCCTCTTCGTTAATGGCGTAGATCTTCCCATCGGCCAACAGCGGCGACGAGCTGTACGTCCCCAACGCGATCCGCTGGCTCTCATACACCGGCTTGCCCGTCTTCAAATCCAGGCAGTTCACCGTGCCATTGTCCTTCACCACATACAGCAGCGTGCCATCGGTGGCCGACGTCGGCACATCCGGCCCCAGCTTGTTCGACCACAGTTCGGCCTTCCCCGTGACATCCCCGCGCCCACCCGCCTTGAATCCCATATACGGATTCCCGCGATTCGCCCCCACGACAATCTGATCCCCCACCGTCAGCAGCCCTGCGATGGTCCGGTTCATCTGGAACGCCGACGGGTTGAACCCGCCCATCCGCCACAGCTCCTTGCCCGTCGCCGGATCCTGCCCGGTGGCGATATCGCCGCCAAACACGATCAGCTCCTTCTTCCCATTCACCACCGCCATCTGCGGCGTCCCGTAGTTGTCCTTGGACTCCACAATTCCCGGCGCCGGCCGCAGCTCCTTCCACACCGTCTTCCCCGTGGTTTTGTCCAAGGCCGCCGTGTACGACGGGTTCTCCGACCGGTAGCCATGGATCACCTGGACATACAACCGGTCGCCATCCAGCAGCGGCGTCGACGCATACCCGTGGTTAAGCCCGACCTGCCCGTAGTCCTCCACCAGATCCCGCTTCCAGACCGGCTTGCCAGCCGCGGCGGTAAAGCAGAAAAGCCGGACGTTTCCGGTCATCACCCAGACATGCTTGCCATCGGTGATCGGCGACGGCGACGACGAGTTCTGCTTCCGGAACAGCTGGTTGCCCGTGTCCACCGTGGCGCGCCACTTCTCCTTGCCCGTCTTGCGGTCCAGCGCCAGCAGGAAGATCTTGTCGCTCGACGCCTCCCCCTTCCGGCTCAGCTTCTTGGTGTCGTAGGTGGGGTTAACGAACCCAGCCTCGGCGGTGGTGACGTAGACCGTGTCGCCCCAGACCACCGGGGTGGCCGCCGACCAGCTCGGCATCTTGGCCTTCCAGAGGATGTTCTCCGTCTCCGACCACTTCACCGGCAGGTCATGCGCCTTCGGGGCGTAGCCAGTCGCGCGCGGCCCGCGCCACTGGGGCCAGTACGTATCCTGCGCAACGGCAGCGGCAAATCCAAGCAAGGTGATCAGGAGGGCGCGAAGCAGCATGGGAATAGTCTAAGCTTTTCGGGTATGCGGCTTGCAAGCGTGTGGTTCGTTTTGACGGCGTCCTTCCTCCTCGGCCAGGAGTACAAACCCGGCCTCCAGCTCCACGTCTACAAGCCCGCCGACTGGAAAGCGAACCAGAAACGAACAGCGATTGTCTTCTTCTTCGGCGGCGGCTGGACGGGCGGTACGGTCAAGCAGTTCGAGCCCCACGCCCGCCACTTCGCCGAGAAGGGCGCCGTCGCCATCTGTGCCGACTACCGTGTGAAGTCCCGCCACAACACGACCCCCTTCGACGCCATCGCCGACGGCAAAGCCGCCATCGCCTACGTCCGCCAACATGCCAAGGAGCTGGGCATCGACCCGAAGCGCATCGTGGCCGCCGGGGGCTCAGCCGGAGGCCATGTGGCAGCGTCCGCCGCCATTCTCCCGCCAGAGGACCACAAGATCGCGGCGCTGGTCCTGTTCAACCCCGTGGTCGACACCACCGCCGCCGGCTACGGCGCCGAGAAGGTGGCGGGTCGCGAGACGGAGGCCTCCCCGGTGCACCACGTGACCAAGGGCACCCCGCCGGCGATCCTGTTCCACGGCACCGCGGATACGACAGTGCCATTCGCGAATGCGGAGGCCTTCTGCGCCCGCCTGCGAGCGGTGGGCAGCCGCTGTGAGCTGGTGCCGTACGAGGGCCAGAAGCACGGCTTCTTCAACCAGACCCGCGAAGGCGGCAAGTTCTACCCCGACACGGTCGCCCGCGCCGAAGCCTTCCTCCGCTCCCTCCACCTCCTCAGATAACCCCGGGAGCCGGGCTACCGGAATTGCCCTCGCTTTAGGTTTTACCCGACCGCCGGCTCAGCCAATGGCGGACGCCAGCCTCCTCAGATTTCCCTGGGTACCGTGACACCAGGAAAGTCCTTGATTTGGGGATTCCCTGACCCACGACTCATCCCGCGGCCCGCACGAGCCCGCGCCTCAGATTTCCCCTGGAGCCGGGCTACCGGAATTGCCCTTGATTTAGGGTTTACCCTACCGCCGGATCGGACAACGGTGGCCCCCGACCGCCTCAGATTTCCCCTGGTACCGTGACACCAGGAAAGTCCTTGATTTGGGGTTTGTCCGGGCCTGTGTTGTGGCCGTGGTCGCTGCGGCTGATAAACTAGGCAACCGCGACTCCTTATGACGATCGACTGGTCTCTTTTGCCCGTGGCCTTTGCCGGAGGCGCCCTGGGCGCCGCGCTCGGCGCCAGCGCCGCCTTCATCTTTACCGGCATCTTTGTCCTGATCGGGGTGGCCATCGCGGCCGCCGGCGGGGGCAAGGAGTTCATCGGCAACGTCGCCTTCGGGCCGCTGCTCGGGCCGCATATCAGCTTCGCCGGCGGCGTGGCCGCGGCGGCGTTCGCGGCTAAGTCCGGCCATCACGCCACCGGGCGCGACCTGGGCCGGGGCCTCGCTGGCGTCAACCGTCCGGATGTCCTGATCGTCGGCGGGCTGTTCGGCGTGATCGGCTTCGTGCTGCAGGCTGCCATCGCCGGTACCCCCATCGGCCCGATGACCGATTCGGTGGCACTCACCGTGTTCCTCTCCGCCGTCATCGTCCGCTTCGCCTTCGGCAAGACCGGACTGATGGGCGACCGCTCGCAGCCCGGCGAATGGCTGGCCTTCCAGCGCGACTGGCCGCAGGTGGCCACCATCGGCGCCGTGCTTGGATTGGGCTCGGCCTTTCTGACCAACATCATCGGCGTGGCCAAGGGCGGGGACGTGGCCGGGTTTGGCTTTGCCGCCACCGGGCTCATCTTCCTGCACACCGGAACCACTATCCCGGTCTGGCACCACATCGCCCTGCCCGCCGCGATCGCGACGGCGGCGAGCGGCGGGAACCTCTACGCCGGTTGCGGGGCGGGTGTGGCCGGAGCGGTGCTGGGCGAGCTGTACGCCCGGGCCTTCCTGAACCACGGCGACACGCACATCGACCCGCCCGCCGCGGCCATCGCCACCCTGACGCTGGCCTTGAAGCTGCTGTTTTAACGGGCGCGGAGGGACTGGATCATGGCCGCGCTGTCGTAGCGCCAGAAGCTGCCGGGAACTTGTAGCAGATCCGGGGTGTCGGCCGTGATGGTCTGCGCGCGGCCGGCGAAGTTGGCTTGGTCGAAGACCTCCACCGCCGTGGCGCCATTCATGCGAATGGAGCGGAAGCCACCGGAGAGGGCCGATTGGGACGAGCCGCAGACCGCTTCCCCGCCGTAGTTCGGCTGGCGGTAGAGGCAGGCGCCGGTGTTGCGGGGGCGAATGGCGTCGGTAACCTGAGCGACAACGGGGCCCTTCGTGAGACCGGGCGTCGCGGGGGTGGTCGCCGTGCCGCCACCGGGCAGACGGAGGGTCTCGCCATCCTGGGCCGTGGCGGTGCGGCGGCGGCCGTTCAGTTCGTAGTCCACGGTGAGCGTCTTGACCACGCCGGGAGCGGGGTCGCCGCCGAGGGTGTCGCCGGTAACGGGGAGTTCCAGGCGGTTGCCGGAGAGGCGGGCTGTGACGGCGCGGGTGGCATCGAGCGTACGGCCCTGGACGCCGTAGGTGGCGCTGTAGATGGTGAAGCTCACGATGCCGGGAAGGATGACGATCTCGGCATCCTTGGCGGTGGTGGTCTGGCGCTGGCCGTTCAGTTCGTATTCGATGGTCAGCGTTTTAACGGTGCCCGGGGCGGGATCGACGCCGAGCGAGTCGCCGTTGACGGTGAGCTCCAGGGTGTCGTTGGCGACCCGGGCGGCGACGGCGTTGGTTACATCGGCACTGGCACGGCGGCCGCCGGAGTAGGTGGCGCGGAGGATCTTTAGCGCCGGGGCTGGGGCGTTCAGGCGGAGCGTCTCGCCGTCCCGGGCCGAGGCCGTTTGGCGCTGGCCGTTTAGCTCGTACTCCACGGTGAGGGTTTTCACTGTGCCGGGAGCGGGGTCCGTGTTCAGGGTGGTGCTGGAGACCGGGAGTTCCAGGCGGTCATTCGCGACCCTGGCGGCGACGGCTGTGGTGACGTTGGCACCCCCATAGTTCGCGCGGAGAATCCGCAACGCCGCGGCTGGCGCGTTCAGGCGGAGGGTTTCGCCGTCCCTCGCGGAGGCGGTTTGGCGCTGGCCTTTGTATTCGTACTCGACTGTGAGGGTCTTGATTTGGCCGGGGGCGGGGTCGGTGTTCAGCGTGCTGCTGGAGACGGGGAGTTCCAGAGTGTCATTGGTAACCCGGGCGGCCACAGCGTTGGTGACGTTCGCTCCGGCGTAGGTGGCGCGGAGGATCCGGAGGGCTGACACAGGCTGGGATGGCATCGCGGCGGACGCCGGGGGGAGGATGAGCGTCTGGCCTTCGGCGAGCTTGACCTGGGCTGCGGTGCCGTTGAACTCGTAGTCGACGGTTAGGCTCTTCTTGACCGCCGGGGCGGGGTCGCCGCCGAGGTTGGCGTTGGTGATGGCAAGCTCGATCCGGTTGGCGGTGACCTTGGCGTTGAGGATGTCGGTGACGTCCTTCATGCGGCGGCCGTCGCCGTAGAGGGCCTTGGTGACGCGGAAGGTGACGCCGAGCCGCAGGGTGTCGAAGTCGTTGACGCGGACGGTCTGGCGGGCGCCGTTTTCGCGGTAGATGACGGTGAGGGTCTTGGGGGTGTTGGGGACGGGATCGCCGCCGAGGTTCTCGCCGCGGACGGTGAGCTGGATGGCGCCGTTGACCAAGGCGGCGCGGACCTTTTCGGTGACGTCGACCTGGGTCCGGCCGGCACCGTATGTGGCGCGGACGATCTCAATCGGGCCCTGGGCCCAGGCGTGGGCGGTGAATAGAAGGAGCAACGACATCAAAATGCGGGGCATATTTGTAGGATACGGCTGGCTTGGCGGCTGTTACCGGTATATATTCTCAGGATGATGAAGATTGGTTTACTTGTCACCGGCACACTGCTGGCGGGAGGGCTGATGGCTCAGGAGAACGTCCGCGTGGATAGCCACGTGGCGGTGAAGATGCGCGACGGGGTGACGCTCTACGCCGACGTCTACCGGCCAGCCCGGGAGGGCAAGTTCCCGGTGATCGTAATTCGGACGCCGTATGGCGTGCAGCGGGAGGGGGTGCATTCGGCGCTGTTTAAGTTTGCCCAGAACGGGTACGCCGTGGTGAACCAGGACGTGCGCGGGCGGTTCGAGAGCGAGGGGAAGTGGACCCCGTTCATGGACGAGGGCAAGGACGGGTACGACACGATCGAGTGGGCGGCGAAGCAGGCGTGGTCAAACGGGCGCGTGGCGTCGCAGGGCGGGTCCTATCTGGGGAACAACCAGTGGCTGGCCGGGGCAGAGGCGCCGCCGCACTTGCAGGCGATGTTTCCGGGGGTGGCGTCGACCAGCATCTATCACAATTGGGCCTATTTTGGCGGTGCGTACCGGCTGTCGTTCAACTTCGGCTGGGGCGTGGTGCGGATGCCGCACCGGATCATGCAGCCGCAGAACTGGCACACGGATAAGACGTCGCCGGAGTCGTTGAAGTACGATGTGATCCTGCGCCATGTGCCGCTGGGGACGGGCGATTTGGAGAGCTCCCATTCGGTGGTGGGGCATTACCGGGATTGGCTTAAGCACGAGACCTACGACGCCTATTGGAAGGGCGCGGGGGTGGAGGACCGGTTCGACAAGATCAAGGTGCCGGTGCATACGATGGGCGGATGGTGGGACATCTTCCTGGCGGGGACGATCAACGGGTATGTCGGCATGAAGGGCAAGGGCGCCAAGATGCTGATCGGGCCTTGGGGCCATGGGCCGAGCCGGAAGTTCGGGGAGCAGGATTTCGGCGATGTGGCGATGCGGGACATGTTCTCGTACGAGCTGCGGTGGTTTGACCGGTGGCTGAAGGACGTGAAGAACGGCGTGGATACGGAGCCGCCTGTGGAGATCTTCTACATGGGTGCGAATAAGTGGCGGAAGGAGAAGGACTGGCCGGTGCCGGGGACGGTTTACAAGCCGCTGTATTTGGCCGCGGATAAGGGGTTGACGTTTGAGAAACCGGGGGCGGCGGGGCAGTTGGCGTATGTGGCGGATCCGGAGAACCCGGTGCCGACGTTGGGCGGGAACAACTGCTGCGGGTCGCCGACGGTGGCCGGGCCGGTGGACCAGCGGCCGATTGAGGGGCGGGCCGATGTGTTGAGCTATACGTCGGCGGTGTTGGATGCGCCAGTGACGGTGGCCGGGCCGGTGAAGATGTCGCTGTTTGCGTCGACGGACGGGCCGGATACGGATTGGATGGTGAAGCTGGTGGACGTCTCGCCCGGCGGGTATGCGATGAACGTGGCCGAGGGGATTCTGCGGGCGCGGTTCCGGAACGGGCTGACTCGCGCGGAGTTGTTGAAGCCGGGGCAGACTTATGAGTTCACGGTGGATATGGTTGGGACGGCGGTGGAGTTCCAGAAAGGGCACCGGATCCGGGTGGACATCATGTCGAGCAACTTCCCGCAGTTCAGTGTGAACCCGAATACGGGGGAGGCGCTGGCGACGGCGGGGCGCGGGCGGAAGGCGACGAACACGGTGTTTCACGGCGGGGCGAAGGCGTCGGCGGTGATTTTGCCGGTGGTGGCGGCGTTGCCGTAAAAAAGGCTGTCACAGTTTTCCAGCCTATCTCGCTAAGAGGAGTATGAAATACATACTCCTCATTCTTTTTGGGCTGGGCTTTTCCATGGCCGCGCAGGACTTGAAGGTCCTTTATCGCAAGGCGGAAGGCGACATTTCCAAGGTCTATCTGGTCGGGGTAAACCCGAAGGCGAAGATCGCCGGGCAGGCCTGTGATGGGGGCCAGCCGTGCCGTTGGCCACAGGTATTACTATTGCTGCCAAAGCCATCGAATGCCCGGGAGCCGATTGAGCTGAAGAATGTTCTGGTGTGCCCGTCGAAAGACCCGGGGAGCAAGTGCCCATCGCTGCAGGGATTGGACGGCAAGCCGTTTAAGCAACCGTTTATCGAGGTGAGCACGACGAGGGACGCGGAGGAAGCGCTAGCGGCGTATCCGGGCGATCTGGATGAGGGACGGCGGTTCGAGGCGATTCTGACGTTGAAGAACCTGTGGGTGGACGATATGCCGACGACACAGACGGTGCCGATTCCGTCGACCTTGAACTTGCGGTTTGAGGAAGGCGAGTCGATTTACGAGGATGGCATTGTAACTTTCCGGGTCGTCTACGTGCCAAATGGCTATGAAGAAGAACTGGGCAAGAAGGATTTCTGGGACGTGAAGGGGATTCGTGGCGACATTGTGCTTGAAGGTGTATCGGCGTTTAACGCGGAAAGTCGGGCGTTGAAGTTCTACCTGCCGAAGATGGTCCGACAGCCCGAGTCGGCGCTGGCGTTTGGACCCAAAGAAAAGCGGGTCAAGGAGATTGAAAAGTCGAAATTGGAAGCTGAAGTTCAAAAACTGACCGCGCAGAGAGTGGACGACAAGAAGATGAAGGAAATGGAAGCAACGTCCAAGAAGCGGATCGACGCATTGACCCAGCAGTCGTATCGGTATGTGCGGCGGACGCTGTTGGGTGGAGCGGCGCCTGGCATCACTCCGGGGGGTAGGTTGGGCCGGACACGGCCGTTCAAGACGAATGGTCCAGTGATCAGTCAGGATCTTCCGATTTTCATTCGCGGCGCCTATACGAACAACCGGGGACAGAAGACGGGCCAGCATGTGTTTAACCTGGAGGCCTCGTTTGCGGCTGACAACGACTTCGCGCTGCCGCCGGTGTGGCAGACCGCGCTGAACCAGTTGATCTTCACGCCTCACGTGAAGCTGGACATGAACACGGCGCGAACGTTGGACAATCCGAATTCGATTGTCTGGAGTATGCCGCTGACGTTCCGCCACTACATGCCGGGCACCTATTCGACGGGGACGCCTGCGTACAGAGCGCCGCGGTTCCGGTTTATCTCCCTGCAGACCGGGCTTAAGGGAGAGCACTCGCTGTACAAGCAGAGCCAGAACGTCTTGATTCCCTTGGACGGCGCCATGCGTTATGCCACGAGGCCTGGAGACTGGCGTTTCTCGTTCGACGCGAAGGTGGGGGGCGAAGTGGGTCAAACGTTCTCGGAGACGATCGACAAGATGGTTTTGGAGGATCCCAAAACGGCGGTTGTTCCGGCCACGTTTTCGCGGACACTGACGCTGGACAATCGCCGGATTCGACGTGTGACGGGCGAGGCGAAATTCAGTCTGACCCAGGGAAAGAAGGTGTCGCTCGAGGGCATGTGGCAGTTTAAGAGGCTGTTGCGGAAGGAGCAGATCATCAAGGAGCGAGAGGTGGCGGGCAAATTCAGCCCGGATCCGACTGAGGCGTTCTTTGAGTTGCCAAGCGTGCGAGACACTTACAAGGTTCTGGAGACATCGTTTTCCGATGGCGTCCGCCGGTATGGCGAAGTGTCCTTCAAATACGCGATTACCGAGACCATTTCCGCGGATCTGACGTACAAGCGGGGTTACAAGGCACCGACGTTCCAGGCGGTGAACATGGTTAGCGTCGGGTTCAGTTACTCGCTCGGCAAGCCGAAGGAGTAGTGGATTAGAACTGACTCGGGGAAGTCCGTGGTTTCGGACTTCCCCGGTAGCACGGCTCCCAGGGAAATCTTAGGGTTTGACGACGGTGCCGTCCATGGCGCGGTCGAGGGGGTATTCGTAGCCTTTGCCGGCGGGTTGGAGGGGGTACTTCGCCGCAAGGGCCTCGTTGACGTCGATACCGAGGCCGGGTTTGTCGTTGCCGTACAGAGAGCCTTGGCGGATTTCGCCGGCGCCGGTTACTACTTCCTTCGCTACATCGGGGAAGTGGTTCTCCTCCTGGATGCCGAAGGCCGGGTGAGAGATGTCGACGTGGTAGGCCGCGATCTGGTTGACCGGGTCGTTGTCGCCTCCTTCTTGGAAAGCCGTGCGGACGCCGTAGGGTTCGCAGAACGCGGCCAGCTTTTTGGCCGGGGTGATGCCTCCGATGGAGGAGACGCGGCAGCGGACGAAGTCGATGAGGCGGTCGCTGATGAGGGGGAGGTATTCGAAGGGGTGGGTGAAGAGCTCGCCGACGGCTTGGGGGGTGGTGCTGGTTTGGCGGATCTGCTTGTACCAGGGGAGCTGTTCGGGGCTGAGTACGTCCTCGATGAAGAACATCTGGTAGGGCTGCATGCGGCGGGAGAACTCGACGGCGTTGATGCCGCTTAGGTGGCTATGGACGTCGTGGCAGAGCTTGGGGGTGTTGCCGACTTTGCTGCGGACGTATTCGAAGAGGGGCGGGATGGTGTCGACGTAGACGTCTTCGTCGAAGGCTTGGCCGCCGGCCGGGTTGGGGATGAAGCCGCCGCCGCCGTAGGCTCCCATCTGGACGCGGATGTGGCGGTAGCCCAGGGCTTGGGACTTCTGGATGTTCTCGACGATTTGCTCTTTGGTACGGCCGGCGATGTGGTCGTAGCAGGGAACGGCGTTGCGGACTTTGCCGCCGAGGAGTTCATAGACGGGCATGCCGGCGCGCTTGCCCTTGATGTCCCAGAGGGCCATGTCCATGCCGCTCAGGACGTTGTTGTTGACGGGGCCGTTGCGCCAGTAGGTGCGGAGGTGGCCGCTCTGCCAGAGGTCTTCGATTTGCTCAGGATTCTTGCCGATTAGCCAGGGGGCGAGGTGCTTTTCGATGGCGGCGATGACGGCGTGGGGCTGGAAGTTGTTACTGGCCGAGCCGATGCCGTAGAGGCCGGGCTCGCTGGTGATGATTTTGATGAAGATCCAGCGATAGCCGCGGCCGGCGCTGGTGGCGATGACCTTGACGTCCTTGATGGTGAGGGGCGGGAGGCCTTTGGCGGATTGGGCTAGGAGGGGGGCGGCCCAGAGGGACTTGAGGAGTTCACGGCGTGGGAGCATGGCTGAGATTCATATATCACAGTGGGTGGGGTTTTCCGAACAGCTCGCCTTTGTCGCCTTGTTGGGTCATCCACTGGTCGAGTTGGCGGCGGAGGGTTTGGAGGAGAACGGAGTGGGCTGGGATGGCGGCCAAGTTCCGCATTTCGAAGGGGTCGGCGGCGAGGTCGTAGAGCTCTTCGGCGGGACGCTGATGGTAGCGTTGGACGGTAGCTGGGGACTTGGCGGCCCAGGTGTCGAAGTAGGAACGGCCGTCTTCGGGGTTGGCGAGGTCGATGTGGGTGGTGTATTTGAGATCGGGGCGGAGGTTGCGGATGTACTTGTAGCGGGATGTGCGGACGGAGCGCATGGGGTAGACATTCATGTCCTTGTCGCCGGTGTGGGTGGTGAAGACTTCGGTGCGGTGGGTGGTGGCTTTGTTGAGCAGGACGGGGGCGAAGGATTGGCCGTCGAGGCCGTTGGGCGGGTTGCCCCCGGCGAGTTGGATGAGAGTGGGCAGGAGGTCGACGAAGGCGACCATGGCGGTGGAGCGTTTGCCGGGCGGGAGCGTGCCGGGCCAGGTGGCGACCATGGGCATGCGAACGCCGTCGTCGTAGAGGCCCCATTTGCCGAAGGGCCACTGGGCGCCGTTGTCGGAGGTGTAGAGGAAGAGGGTATTGGGGCCGAGGCGGGCGGTGACGGCGTCGTAGACGGGGCCGAGCTGCGCGTCCATTTTGGTGATGTCGGAGTAGTACTGGCAGCGGGCCTGGCGGGTTTCTGGGGTGTCGACGAAGGTGGGCGGGAGGGTGATTTTGGCGGGATCGTAACCGGCGTTGGCGGTCCAGTAGACGTGGGGGCTGTGGGAGCAGACGATGGCGCAGAGGGGACGGGGGTCGGTGCGGCGGGCGAGCCAGGTGGTGAAGGCGGCGGGGTCGAGATCGGCGTTGAGGGGACCGGGGCCTTTGGTTTCGCTGGGGACGAAGGTCATGTCCTGGTAGTTTTGCGGGGGCTGGAAGTGGGACTTGCCGAAGTGGGCGACCTGGTAGCCGAGGGCGGTGAGGTAGGCGGGGAGGGTCTTTATGTTGGGGTGCATCTGGCCGTGGTTGCCCTGGACGCCGTTGTGGACGGACATGAGGCCGCTCATGAGGATGGCGCGGGAGGGGACGCAGGTAGGGGAGTTGGTGAAGGCGTGGGTGAAGACGACGCCTTGTTTGGCGATGCGGTCGAGGTTGGGGGTGCGGACGTCGCGGTTGCCGTAGATGGGGCTGTCGCGGAAGCCGTGGTCGTCGGAAAGGAAGAGGACGATGTTGGGGCGGGGGCGTTGGAGGAGGGAGAAGAGGAGGGCGCGGCGGGAGAGCATTGGAATTGATTGTATTGGTTCTGGTTGGCCTTGGTGCCAGGATTCCGCGGATCGCTGGCACCGGGTTTAGGGGTCCCGGAGGATGGACACACTTCGGGTAGTCGCGTGGAGTGGGGGGTATGCGGTTGTCACAGATCGGGTGTCCATGGGCGCGATGGGGGTAAGCCAAGACGCTTGGGACGAATTCGGTGATGCCCTTCAGGCCGCTTTTCGGGGCGCGATGGGCATGTCGTCGTAGTTGTAGTCGTTCTTTTCGGCTTTTTCGGCCGGGAGGATGACGATGGGGCGGCTGGGGAAGTCGCGGCGGTAAGCGGCGATGACTTCCGGAGCGTCTTCGGTGATGATGATGGGAGGTTCGATTTCCCCGGTTTCGGGGGCTGCTTCCGGCGTAACTTCCTCGTTTTCAGTGTCTTCCGGGATTGGGGCGGGAAGAGGGAATTTTTCGTTGACGAAGAGCAGGCGCTTTTCGAGCTGGGCGATGGAGCGCTGGAGGCGCGCGATCTCGCGGTTGAGCTTTGAGACGATGTTGTTGCCGGCGAACACTTCGGTGACGGCGAGGCCCATGACGTACATTTCGTGGAGTTCGGGCACGAGGGCGTTGGGTTTCTGGCCGGCATCGATGATGGCCTTGTTCCAGACGATGGTGATGTGGTGCTGGAGGCGATCGATCTGCCAGCGGGCGGTGGCGATGTCGCGGAGGATGGCCATGGCTTCGTGGTTGGCGGGTTTGTAGATGGCGATGAAGTCGTCGACGAGGAGGCGGTATTGGTCGCGGTCCTCGTTGCAGAGACAGGCCGGGTGGGTGGGGACGTAGTGGGCGAGCACGGTGGCGTGTTCGCCGGTTTTGAGGGAGTTGAGGCGGGATTTGTTTTTACCCGCTTCGGTTTTGGGGCCTTTGGAGAGGGCTCCGTTCTTGCGGGACATTTCGGCGCGTTCTTCTTTGGTCATCACTTTCGTCCTTTTCGGGTTTGGAAATGGAAAAGGCCCCGGGCTGCGGATGTTTCCGCGGCGCGGGGCCTCTACAATTTCAGTCTAGCAGGTGGAGTCAAGTGTATTTCGGTTAAGTCGTTTGGTTTCAACGCGGAAAGGCTTGTGACTGGGTTTTGCGGGCTGGATGTTTTTTTGGTTTTGGGGTTTCCTGATGATTGTTTAACCCCACCAATATCCATACTCGGCGTAAAACTGGTACCACTCACTCCTCGTCCAGTGTGGCCCCATTGATCTGAACCGTCTGCTCCACCTGCTGCCCCGCGTACTCCCTCCCCAGCGCCGCCGCCGTCCGTTGTCTCCACACGCTCGCGGGCAACACCGGCACACTCGTTAACGCTGTCCGGAACGACCGTGAATCCGCCGTGACGTCCATCGATAAAGGGAGTGTCCTCGGCCGCTGGCCCCTCTAGCCGCGACGGCCCCGCAGCCAAGCCCGGGATCAGAATGAAGCAGATTCCTTTCTCAACGCCGAAGAAAGACGCGGTACGCGAGGTTCTGTGCCCCCGGGGTATTTATCATCACCTCCTGCTTCACAAACCCGCTCTGGACTTCATCTCCCCCCTAAACACTGATTTCGACTTCGCTTGTTCCGCAGCGTCGCTCGCCGGTACCCGACTCATCGCCGCTGCTGCTTCCCCTCGTGTGTCACACTCCTTCGAATGCGCCCCATCGGGCAACACCTTCCGCGTGTTTTCCGCCGGACCCGCCCACAGGCAGCCAAAGGGCCGTACCAGATAGAATTGGCGCATACAGCCATCATTGCCCGACATCCCCTACCCAGGAGGATCAGCGCTATTGCCCATCTATTCGATCAGCGTGTCCCTGTTTTGTAACCCCACTGGCCCTTAAGGAGCTGGCAAGGGCACCCAATACCAGCCCCACGGCTGCTCCCCCGGCCATCGTGTTGAACGATTCGGCTGCCGCCGGCACTAGTAGAGCGTCCCATCCTGACAGTGTGGCTCCCCGAGTCACGACAATCCAGAACGGCAATTGACCAACGAGGGGATACGATGGCCGAAGCAGGTAACCGATTAAGAGTCCTGCCAGGGTGCTCCATACCCACGGACTTATCCGGGATTGCATAGCTTCTGTCGCCTCTGATGTATTCATTTGCGTTGTTCCCCTCTACTTGACCTTGTCGCTCCGCAAAACCGTGCCCGTGAACGGTGCCGTGATGTTCCGGTTCGCTGTTCGAAACTGAATGGTCCCAGTAGCGGGGGCCCCGACATTCGGCGAATTCAGGCTGACTGTCAAACTCCCCGAGGTGATGGTTTCCAGGAATACGTTTGCACCCAAATTAGAGTAGTATCCCTGCAGTCCGATACTGGAGAAGGTCACGGCGGTCGCGGACAATACTGGCTGTGTAAAATAGGCGTATAGGGAGACCCCGGACCCCACGCCTGCCGTGGTGTCCACGAGAGCGTAAGGCAAGATATTCGGAACGCTTACAAGTAACTTTACTGGGATCTGGCGACCTTCAAATGATGTATTGCCATTTATAGTGATTTCATAATCCCGTAGCACCGCGGATTGTTCTGGAGCAGTAATCGCCAGCCGCGCCGACTTCTCGGAATTGTTCCACCGTGCGTAAACGGTGTCCGTTCGTGGTGCGGGAGAAACGCGGGGGGTCAGACGAAACGAACCCGTTCGTTGTCCGGAGGGGATCACTATTGGTGTTCCGGCCTCGGTATTCACGTTCATCATAATGCTTGCGCCAGAGGCCGGGGCCGGAGCGGAGAGTCGAATTGTGCCGAGTGTGGACTGCCCCGCCACGATGGAGAGGGGATCTAGGGTCAAGGATTCAATCACTGTCGCCGGACTTGGGTCCTGAATGCGGAGTAAAACATGATCGGCCGTTACAATTTCGCCCGACCGAAGCCGGATACTTACATCTCCAGCCGGCATATCGGCGGGAACTGTGAAGCGCACCAGATACAATCCGGGTGAAATCAGGCCCGCGAACTCCGCCGGGACCCGCGTATCGCCAATTTCGACTTCGATCGGCGCGGCCACGGGAAAGGCCGCGGAGAACATTCGATCTACCGGGAAGCCTCCGGATGTACGCCCGAGGCCGACAACATATAGGTCAAGTCCCTCTGCCGGTCTGGCACCCCGAGTAACACGGGGGTCGAGGGATGGATTTCCGACGAGCTCGCCGGTCCCTGCTCGGGCGGCCGTGACGAAATACACAATTGGATTTCGAGCCGTGTCGGGAATGCCATAAATTGCCGGATTCATGGGCCGCACCCTTACCATCGACGCCACACTGGCAATTCCATTGCGTTCTACGACTATTCTGGCCTCTGGCTCGCTAATCTGATCCGGCGCCAGGAAATTCACGATTCCGGGACTGACATAGGACAAAGGAACCAATTGGCCATCCACACGCACCGACACGCCGCCAAGGGTCGTCGAGAGACGCTGATTTACCACGGGTTTCCATGACTCTTCACCCGCCGCCAGGTTTGCGCCAAATAACGTGGTCCAGCCACCGGGAGATAGACCTGGTTGATACGTCCACGGTTCGGCAATTCCCCCTTGCCGGATCGACGGCGGACCCGTCGGCGTGCCGTCCGCCGTCATTCGAAAGGGGACAGTGGTCACAGTCGACTGGGAGCCGCCGCGGAGCAGAAGAATGATTACGTACCAGTCACCTGCAGAAGCCGAAAGATCCGCGGCAGCGGGCTGCCACCCGGCATGGTAACAGAAGTTCCCGCCAACGGAGGGGGCAAAGTCCGATGTAGCTTGCACGTATCCATCCGGCTTGACCCACTGAACGCGGTAGACCGTCCCTGCCGGAACATTATTGACGAGAAACCAGACATAGAGATTTTGGGTCTTAATGGAGAAGACCGACTCAGGCGGCGGTACCTGGCAATTGGCTCCGGGCCGTTCGGAGGTGACGAATGCCAGCCGAAGGTCTTGCCCGAAGCCAAACATTTGCGCAAGCAGCAGTGTTAGGAAAAGAGGTATGGGTCGCATGAGTCGATTCCTATGGCACTAGCCGAAACGTCACTTGATCCACAGGTGCGTTGGAATCAACCTGATTGTCGGTGAAACTGGCGATTGTGATGGCGTTACCGGTCTGGCTGACACCAATGAGCGTTCCCGCTCCCCAGCGCGAACTCAAGAACTGAAATCCGAGTTTTGTGCAACTGGTATAAATACCGGGGCCGTTGGCAATTCCGTAGCTCCAGGCCGTGGAAGTGATGCCGGCCTTCTTTAGTCTCGCGGCAACCGGTGTGTTCTCCAGCGGTCCAACGTACCATGTCGCACTTCTTGGATAAGTGCACGCATCAGCCCCTCCCGCTGTGGTGAAAGACCACGATGTGGCCCCGCCATCTGCCGGACCTGGCCCATCGACAAATCCAGGCGTCTTGCCGTCCAGATAGGCACCGGGCCCAACATAACTGCCCGGCTTGAATGACAATGATGCAAGCGCGGGCGCATCGCTAACCTGCGGAGAATCAGCAACAAGGCTGAGGTTTCCGTCAACGTCGACCTGGAATTGAATCAGGACATTTTTGAAGACGACATTGCCCGGAGCAATAACCACTGGCAACCGGAGAACCGACAGCGCATTGCCAGCCCCTGTTAGAATTGCCCCTTGAAACAGCGCGTACGGCCCCTCCTTTTGCTGCGCGACAAGCGGGAGGCATGGGAGTACGCTCATTAACATCGATAGTCTGTAGAATCGAGTCATTGGTTTTATCTGTTAACCCCGCTCAATCTGAATGGCCGTCAGTGGTGACGGAGAGCAAGGGCAGCCGCCATTTTGTGAGTCGGCCGGCCTTCCACAATCCGTACAGAATCGGAGTGCGGGCGGGAACCTTTGTTGCCCCTCCATGCCGATCTTGGATGCAATCAGTTCCGCCTGCTTGGTCATCATCTGGAGTTGCCATTCCTGACGCCAGTACCAAAGGGCATGAAGCGCCGCCGGAAACCAGAAAAACGGCGCCAGGAAGGATCCGAGAATCGAGATCAGGAAGACACACGCCAGACCGTACAACACAGTGTTGATCCAGAAATGACCCCATCGTCCGCGAATCATGAAATACAGTGGACATACAAAAACCGCTACAAGTACCATCTGAATTCTCCTTGTGAAATTGGATCTACTCTAAAACCCGAAACGTGTAGGCCTTGCCGAGCGCCGCTCCAGCGCCTCCGGGACCGGTACCGGTTGTCCCAGTCGGAGGAATGAACGCGTATTCCCCTGCTACAACCGTCGACGGCAGGGCGATCTTGAATCTTCCGGGACCGAGTTTCTTGTGGTCGAAAGCCACTGCATCGCGCTCCACTCCAGACTTGGCCCCGCCAAGTCCCGCGCTGGCAACGCGGAACTCCCGATAGGTATCTTTCTCCCTCAAACGAACGAGTTGAAATTCCGTGGCACTGATGCCCTCCGCCGTCACCAAGAAGATCTCTATTGGTGTTTTTAGGGTTGTCCGGCTGCTGGCGCCGTTGATCTTGCCGTTCACATCCTGACGGAAGGTATATGCCTTCAGGATTCCGGAGGTCTTAAAGTTCACAACTTCCGTGGCAATTTCCAACCAGTCCTCTCCCTTCTTTGCGTACACACCAACCTCCATGCCGCGAGGTCCAGCGGGTGGAGGGTCCACTACGCCCGCGGGCACTCCTTGCGGCAATTGAATGTTCTGGAGTAGGCCGTCGCCCGCTCCCATCGACTTCAATCGGATAATGTCGTCGACCGTCAAGATGACCGCTTTCCCGGACTGACGGACATGGCCGACAATGATGGAATCGGAAATCTTGGCGTTCAACATCTTTTCAATGTCGGCGGCGGTTACATCGTTCGCCATTGCCACCCCAGAAAGCGCTCCCAGGAGCGCCACGCCGAAAACCGATCGGCTTACTTTTTTCCACATACGCGAATCCAATCTCCTCGCTGAGCTCCCCATTTCAGTTGCATCGCTGGAAGCCGGCTTGAGACCAAGGCTAGGTTCGATCATCGCGACACAGCAACAGAAAAAGGGCGAATTCCCGAATTGACGCATTAGAATGGGCCGCTGTCGTTATCTGTCGTAGGGGTGAGTGACATAATGGGCGGGGGAATTTACTCAATATGGGCGATTCGGGGACTCCACACTTCGACAAGGATGCAGTGGCCGCGGAGCTCACTTCCTGGAAGGAAATCGCCAGCTACCTACGGGTGAGCCCCAAAACCGCCCAACGGTACGAGACGGACCGCGGAATGCCGGTCCGACGCCTCGGCAACCGTGTCGCGATCACCATCGCGGAAGTGGAAAGATGGAAGGCGACCCAGTCGCCGTCCGTACCCTGGCATAAGGACGTTCGCTACCTGCGGCCTCTCGCGGCAACCCTTGCGATCGCCCTGGCTGGCTGTGTGGCCGCCGCTGGCGGCTACATTTACTCCCAACTTCCAGGTAGGCCCGTAAGCATCACCGCCGAAGGGAAGATTCTACGTGCCATTGACCGCGAAGGGAGAGCGGTCTGGAATCATACCTTTGGCGACGAACTGGGTCAGTTCCCTCAGCCGGATGACGTGAAGTTCAGATTGGTCGATATCGATGGAGACGGAAGGCTGGAGGCGGTGGGCGTCTGGAACCACAATCGGCGAGATATGGACGGCTGGAAGGTAACCTGCCTTTCCCCCCGCGGCGAAGTCCGTTGGCAAATCGCAATGGAGGATCACGTCCAGACCGCAAACGGGAGAGACTTTGGCCCCCCGTACGTTGTGCGAGACCTGGAGGTCTTTGAATCCCCCGAAGGGGACGCCACCAAATGGACAGCCATTGTGTTCGCTCACGTCGCCGATGTTGTCTCAACAATTGTCGTCGTTGACCAGCAAGGAAAGCGACGCGGACAGTATTGGCATGTCGGCCACCTGAACAGTCTGGAGTTTTTCGATGCGGATGCCGACGGGAAGCTGGACTTGGTGGCCGGAGGTGTCCGGCATGGTGTAGATCAGGCCGTACTGGTCGTCTTCGATCCGGCACGCGTTGCTGGTACCAACGCAATGCCCCCAGGTCACGCCCGCGCGATTGTGGAGAAAGCCCCGAGCAGCGAAAAACAGACAGCATTCTTTGCTCGCTCCGAGCTTTCGAAGCGAACAGCGCTCTTCAACTATGTTACGTCGTTGTTAAGTGTAAATGGGCTTCTTCAGGCCCATCTTTCGGAACAACTTCAGGCTCCGGCCGGCTATCTCTTGTACAATCTAGCTCCGGGACTCCGGGTGAAGAGCATCTCCATGTCCGTCTCGTTCGCTTCCGCACACAAGAGCGAAGCTACCCGGGAACTGTTCGACGAGGGTTTTCCAACGCGCGACGTCATTCGACTCCAAAAAGAATTCCGGGTGGAGTCGGGGCGTTAGCGTTACCGGTAACTCCACGCAATCACTTCTTCCATGCTTAAGTCGCGGAGCGAGAGAGGAGAACCATCGGGCCCAAGCCCCAGCCAATCGCCGAACGCAAACGACGGCCGATTTAGACCTTCAAATCCTCCAACTTGAAAAGCGTCACCGGACCCAAGCTCCAGTCGCATTATCTTCTGGGGCACGCCGGGAGGCATCGCCAGAAAATACAACGACCCGCCAGAAGCCGACCAGTTCAGATATCCAACTCTGATACCAGGAGCCGGGTTGGTCCACACCCCGGAAGCGAAATCGTAGATTGCCAATTCGCCTGTCATGGACCGGATGGCGGCCAGGTGCCGTCCGTCCGGCGCCCACGCCGGTGAACGAAGCCCGCGCGAACCGGAAACCGGAGCCGCACGTCCCGATGCGAGGTTCAGAGAATACACTTCCTGGTGGAATCCTGAATCGGGACTTGGTGCAGAGCCGAACGCCAATTCGCGCGAATCCGGGGACCAGGTAGGATCCGCCTCCGCGCCTGGATTGCCGACCAGACGTGCGGGTCCTGATCCATTGGCAGGAACAATTGCGATCCGCCAACGCCCATCCGGCTGTCGAATCATGAAGGCGATCGAGGTTCCATCGGGCGACCACCGTGGCATGGTGATATTCGACTTACCTGGGACAAGCGGTACCGGTTGGCTGCAGTTGGGCAGCCAGCAGCGCCAAAGGCTTCGGTCTGGCAATCGCGTAAAAACGGCGGACTTGCCATCCGGTGAGAAGGCCACGGTGGCCGCTGAAACGCCCTCAAACAAGGGAACCCATCGATCCGCACCGGAATCGTACCGGCTGACTTCCGCACGCTGCGCTGTCGTCAGCATCGCCAACCTCGACCCATCGGGGAGTGGCAGGGGCGACCGAAAATGAAAGGTGCCGGACGTTAGTTGCCGGGCACGGCGCCCAAACAGGAATACCTGTTGCTGAAAGCCAAATACATGCCAGAAGCCCCCCACCATCGACTGAAAGAAGTAAACCCGTCCATCGGCCGACCAATTCCCACAGCACTGTGGGGCATCGCCCAACCCAAAGCTAACTCGCGACGGTTTTGAGTTTAACGAGGGAGTCTCCCATATGGAATAGGTACTCAGACCAGAATCGTAGACGCTGAACCGGAGAGTGGCCCCGTCAGGGGACCACCGGAACCAGTACGCCCGCCCTGGAACATCGGCCAACCTGCGAACATCACCTCCCTTGGCATTTGCAAGGAATATCGATCGTTGGCGGCTAAAAACTATTCCCTGTCCATCCGGAGTCCAGGAAGAGTCGTATGCCAGCGTTTCTCCCAGGCGGATCGCCGGATCCCCGTTGACGGGCTGTCGATAGAGTGGCTGATCACTGTTCCCGTCTCCTTCAATACCGCGCAGCAGGAACGCAACGCCGTCCCTGGAGATCACACCAGGGTCGGGATTCGTAAGCGGCAGCGCCAGGGTGTTCGCCGCACCTCCGGATACGGACGCAGAGACGATACGAAACCGCCCACCTTTGGACTCCTGATAATACACATTGTTCTCATCAGCCAATAGCGGCGGGTTGATACTTCCAAAAGCCGTCGAGAGTCGCACGGGCGAGCCGTCCAGCACGATCCCGGCTGGCCATAAGGCAAGCCATCCGGCGACAAATAAAAATGTGATGGGTGCCCCAACATACAGCCATCTGCGATCGAACTCCCCCTTCCTTGATGGAGTCGCCGCGGGTTCTTCCCGAGTCGAACTAGACGCTGACTCGCCATCCATCCACGCCTGCAATTCGTGCTTATGGGCGAATACTCTTGTCCCGCTCCCGCCGGGAATGCGATGGACGGGTAACCCTCGGGATAACTCATACCGCTGCGCCGATCTCGGATCACAACCTAGGAACGCACCGATTTCCCTCCACGACTGTAACCGCTCCCGGTCATTCGCTTGATCCCCATCGGTCCCCATGGCTGAACCAGACTAACATAACCAATTCAAGGAGACGCGCGGAATGGACCGGCCGATTACTATCTAGAGACCCCAAGGCTCCCGCTCCCGCCTCGCTGGCATGATCGTAAGCCTGTCCAAATGAGCATCCATCAAAAAGAAGGCCAGGTCCTGACAAGGTTAG
>CAMATG010000010.1 GCA_945860645.1 Candidatus Sulfopaludibacter sp. SbA3
GTTCGATTGTGGTGACGGCTTCCATCCTCTTTAGCGTAGCTGGGATGGTACTAAGCTGGAGGGATGTCGAAATGGTTTGTCCTACTGGTGGTTGTTCTGGCGGGTTGTGCGAAGGCGCCGGAGACTGCCGCGCCGGTTCCGGTTGCCGCCGTCACCGACGCCGCGTCGCCGAAGTATGACGGAACGTTTTGGAAAACATGGGGCGACGGGTTCGCGGAGTTGACCAGTTACGACCTGCAGTATCCACGGTATGGTTCGAAGCGGCCGGGGACGGCGGTGTCTATCTTCGTGGCGGAGACCTTTGCCAATTCTCTTCGGGTGAAGAGTGACCCTGGGGTACGGGATAAGAAAGACGAGTTTTCCGTGATGAAGCTGAACCTGGTGGAGGATTTTCAGACGGGCGTGTATGACTACAACCTGATGCTGCAGACCTTCGTTGCTGTGGACGGTGTGAACGGGCGGCCGGCGGGGGTGACGACGAAGGTGGCTTGGAGCAGCCAGGAGTGGTGTGGGAATTTGTTCAAGACGGCGCTGTTGGACAAGGACGTTTTGCGGGTGACGAGCCATAGCTATTTTGACGGGGAGGGGGACCAGGCGCTGAGCGAGGCGACGCCGGCGGCGGCGGTGTTGAGCGAGGACGCGCTGATGCTGTGGGCGCGGGGGATGGCGTGGCCGGTGTTGAAGAGTGGCGAGACGCGGGAGGTGCCGGTATTGATGTCTATGCAGTCGGCGCGGTTTAAGAAGGGCCCGCGGCAATGGGGGAAGGCTGTGTTGTCCCGGGATTCGACGGGAGAGGTGGACGTGTACCGGGCGAAGTTGAGCGATGGGCGGGAGCGGGTGTTTGCAGTGGAGAAGACGGCGCCGTTCCGGGTGGTTAAGTATTCGGGGAGTGACGGGCTGGAGGCGACGCTGGTGGCTTCGGAACGGATGAAGTATTGGGAGTTGAACAAGGCCGGGGGCGAGGCGGCGTTGGAGAAGTTGAAGTTGAAAGTGCGCGCGGCGAGGACGATGTAAGTTTGGTATGGCGGACGAACAGATTGATGTACTGTATCCGCAGTTGCGGAAGATTGCGGCGGGGTTACTACGGCGGGAGCGGCCCGGGCATACGTGGACGCCGACGGTGTTGGTGCATGAGGCGTACATGCGGGCGCTGCGGGCGGTGCCGGTGGCCCATGGGATGACGGAGCGGCACCTGTGCGTGCTGGCGGCGAAGGCGATGCGGAATGCGCTGGTGGATTATGCGCGGGCGCGGATGGCGCGGAAGCGGATGCAGGTTGACACGCCGGGGCCGAATGAGCCGATTCGTTTGGACGAGATGATACACTTACACCTCGCATTAGATGAGCTGTCCGAGTTGGATCCGGTGGCGTCCGAGATTGTCCATCTGCGGTACTTTCTTGGGTACTCGCTAGAAGAGACAGGGGAGCTGGTGGGGCGACAGGTGTATGAAGTTCGGAAAGAGTGGGATTCGGCTCGGATTTGGTTGCTTCGTAAGTTGCGCGGTTAGCGGGCTGCTGTTTGGGCAGCCGTATTCGCTGGAGCCGGTGACGGCGGAGTGGGTACCAATGGCGGAGGCGTATGCGGACGCGCGGACGGCGCCGTTGGGGAAGGTGACGGGGATGGCGCCGGGGTTGAATGGGGACGTGTATTTTTCCTGCCGGGACTTGCGGCGGGTTTTCCGGTTGACAGCGGCGGGGCGTTTGGAGGTGTGGGCGGGTTCAGGGAAGCCGGCGAGTGAACGCTGGGTTTCGGAGCGGGATGCGCGGAGGGCGGATCTGGGCGGCGTGGAGGGGTTGGTTGTCGATGGGAATGGAGACTTGTTTTTTGCGGATTGGGCGGGGATGCGAATGTTTAGAGTCGGGCCAGATGGGCGAATCCGCGGGGTGGCTGGAACTGGGCGAAACAAGCCGCGGATGGACAATAAACCGGCACTGGAGGTGTCGATAAATGTTACTGGACAAATGGCGCTGGGGCCGAAGGGAGAGGTCGTTTTTTTCGACTTGTTCGCGAGGGCGATCCGGGAGTTCTTGCCGGGAGGATTGCTGCGGACTTTCGTGGGGCAGGAGCCGAAGACATCGCCGCGGGTGATGAACAGCCGGCTGGATATGGCGACGGGGCGGCTGACGGCGCTGAGTATCGATGCGCAGGGAGTTGCCTGGTTCGCATCGGGTAAAGAGCTGCAACGGGTGGATTTTGTTACGGCGCACCGATTGAGCGAGGCTCCGTTTGCGGAGGCACCGGGATGCGCGATCAACCATCTGGCGCATTCGAAGAGCGGCGGGATTCTGGTGGCGTGCGAGACGGAAGGAGAGTTTCGCGTTTATGCTTCGGCGGGCGCGAAGCCACTGGTGTTGAAACGGCATGTTTCGGCGGCGGTGTTTGATACCAACGGGTCCGTGGTTTTTGCGGAAGGGAACCGGATCTACCGGATGGAGGCGGGCCAAGCGCCCGTGCATGTGGCCGGGGTGGACACGCACTATGGTGATGGAGGGCCGGCCGCGGGTGCATGGTTATCAGGGCCGCACGGCGTGACGGTAGACCGGGGTGGGAACATCCTGATTGCAGACCAACTGCACCACTTGGTGCGGAGGTTGCGTCCGGACGGGATGATGGAGACGCTTGCTGGGAATGGGGAGGCAGGCAGCACTGGGGACGGCGGGCCGGGGGAAAAGGCACGGCTGGGTGAGCCGGTAGCCGTTGCCGCTGGGCGTGCCGGGGAGGTGTTTGTGTTGGGTGGGTTGCCGCCGGCGATACGGCGGGTGGGACCAGATGGGCGAATCGGGACTGTTTGGCGGAATGGGGATGGGGGTGCGACATTGAGCGCGCCGACTTCGTTGGTGCTGGACGGTGAGGGCCGTATTGTTTTTGCGGATGCGGAGCAGGGGCGGATATTCCGGCTGGAGTCCGATGGACGGGTGGCGGTTATTGCGGGAACGGGTTATATCAGTAACAGCCGAGTGACGGGGCCCGGTCGTACGACGGCACTGGGCGCGATATCGGGGTTAAGTGCGTTGAGCGATGGAGGGATCCTGTTCACGCAGAGTACAGGGAGCAATCTTTTGCGGCGGCTCACTTTGGATGGGCGGGTTGAAATTCTGGCTGGGAACGATGATGGATATGAGATGCAGAGCGGGGCGCGGCGTGCACTGGAGCTGGGACTGCAGGAGCCGGCGGGAGCGGCAGAGCTTTCTGGGGAAGGGATTTTGGTTTCCTCGGCGTACCAAATGGTGTTAGTGCAGCCAGATGGGATGGCGGTTCGATATGCGAGTTCGGACGATATGAACCAGGCCTATGCGGGTATTGGCGTTGACGAGAACCAGAACGCGTATGTGGCGGATTACGGGTCGGGGGTGTTGCGGATCGTGAGGCGTAAGGGGGGCGTGGCGGCATCCCCGCACCGGGTTTCGCGGATGCCGTTGCCGTTTAAACCGTTGGGGCGTCCGGTGATGCGGATCTTTGACTACTATCTGTTGTGGATTGGGTTTGCGCTGGCGCCGTTGCCGTTTGTGGTGCGGCGGTGGCGGTACCGGCGTCAGAAGGCGCGGCTGTTGCGGGGAGTGGATTCGGACCTGTCGGCGGTGTTTTCGCCGGGGGCGGCGTCGCCTTCGCCGCGGGCCGCGGTGGCGGGAGTATTGGAGGGACGGTACCGGATTGTGGAGTGTGTGGCCAATGGGGGCAGCGCGGTGGTGTACCGGGCGGAGGACCTGCGCAACCAGGGGCGGATGGTGGCGGTGAAGGTGTTTGACTTGCCGGATGAAGATCCGGTGGCGGTGCAGCGGCGGTTGCTGCGGGAGTGTGTGGCGAGTAGCCGGGTGCGGCATGTGTCCGTTGCGCCGATGTTGGACGTGGGGATGACCGCGGACGGGCAGCCGTTTTTGGTGATGGAGTTTGTGGAGGGCGAATCGCTGCGGGCGTTGCTGCGGCGGGGTCTGATGGACCGGTGTGTGGCGGTGCGGTTGCTGGGTGAGCTTGCTGACGCTGTTGCCGCGACGCACGGGCAAGGGGTTCTGCACTTGGACATCAAGCCGGAGAACCTGATGGTGCGGGCGCAGAACGGGCGGCTGGTGTTGATTGATTTCGGGCTGGCGGCGGTGGCGGAAGGTGGCGCCTTGGCGACGCATATGAGCTCCGTTGGCGGCACGTTGGATTACATGGCGCCGGAGCAGTTGATGGGGCATGTGTCGGCGGGCGCCGATATCTACGCCTGTGGGGCAGTGGCGCTGGAGATGCTGGCGGGGAAGCGGGTGGCGGAGTTGGAATTGCCACCGAATAACCAAGACCTGGCGCTGACGGCGGCGCGGGTTCGGGCCGCCGTTACGGGAGTGCCGGAAGAGGCGGTAGTGGTGCTGGCACGGATGCTATCGCTGCGGCCGGAGGAGCGGCCGACTGGATTGGCGGAATTGGTCCGGGCGTTGGGCTAGTATTCGTAGGGCCAGTGGGGCTTGGCGAAGAGGCCGCCATCGACGTAGAGGGTTTGGCCGGTGACGAAGTCCGACAGTTCACCGCAGAAGAAGACGACGGCGCGGCCAATATCCATGGGGGTTCCGACGCGGCCGAGGGGCGTCACGCCCGCCCAGGTGCCGGCGTAGTCGCCCGCTTCTTCCTTGGTCCGTTCGATCTCCACAGCGCCGGGGGCGACACAGTTGACGCGGATGCCGTACTTGCCGAGTTCAACGGCGGACACCTTGGTGAACTGCTCCATTCCGCCTTTGGAGGCGGTGTAGTTGACCAGGCGGGGGAAGGCCACTTTGTTGCAGCCGGAGCCGATGTTGATGATGCGGCCGCCGCCGTGGTCCTTCATGATGCGGGCGGCCTGCTGGGTGCAGAGGAAGCAGCCCTTGAGGTTGGTATCGAGGACGTGATCCCACTCGGCTTCGGTGAGTTCGAGGAGGGCTTTCCAGGTTTGGACGCCGGCGTTATTGACGAGGATATCGAGGCGGCCGAACTCTTTGATGACGGTCGCGAACATGGCCTCCACTTCGGCGGCGACGCTGACGTTGCCCTGCACGACGATGGCGGCGACGCCCATGCCGCGGATCTCTTCGGCGGTGGCTTCGGCGCCTTTCTGGTCCGAGTTGTAGTTGACGACGACGTTGGCGCCGTGGCGGGCGAGCTGGAGGGCTACACCTTTGCCAACGCCTTTGCTGGCTCCGGTGACGAGGGCGACTTTGCCGTGGAATTCCTTGTCCATGCTCTCCAGTTTAATAGGCGCGGGGGATGAGCTTGTCGAGATCGTCGATGGAGAAGTCCGGGGACTTGCAGCAGGCGATCATGGGGCGCTCTTTCTCTTCGATTTCGAGGGCGCGGGCGTAAACGTGTTCGGCGATTTCTTTGGGGATCAGGGCCGCGCCGTGTTTGTCGCAATGGAGCAGATCGTCGGGGTGGACGAGGAGGCCGAAGACTTTGACGGGCCGATTGAACTCTTCCAGATGGGCGTAGCCGTGGGAGACGTGGAGGCCGCTCGAGAAGAAGTGGAAGCCGAGGGGTTTGACTTCTTCGATATCGCGGACAGAGCCGTTGGTGAGGAGGCCTTGGGAGCCGAGAGCTTTATGGATATTGGCGTTGACTTCGCCCCAATAGGCGCCGCCGGAGACGGGGCTGAGGTCCTGGATGACAGTGAGCTTGGGGCCTTTCGCGTCCCGCGTGTATTGCCAGTAGTGCTTGCGGTCCACGTTGCGCGGGTTGGGCGCGGGCTGGCCGGAGTGGATGGTGGCCGTGCAGGCGTAGCCGACCATGGGGCCGAGATCGGGGAAGACGCAGTGGACGCCGGGGCCGGTGTAGGTGAACTCGCGAGGCATGACCTCGAAGGTTTCGACGGCGTTGGCTATGGTGCAGGAGTTAAAGCGACGGAGGGAGAGGGGGTCCATTTTTTGGTTCCGATGTAGAGGAAGATTCCGAAAGCGAGATAGATGACGGAGGTGGCGCTGAGGCAGGCGGCCATGCCGTAGTGTTGCGAGGCGGAGGCGATGGCGACGGGGGCGATACCGCCGCCGAGCCAGCCGAGGGAGTTCATTGTTCCGACGGCGGAGGCGCGGCGTTCGACGGGGACGTAGTCGTAGAGGGTGGCCCAGATGTTGGCGTCGTAGAGACCTTTGCAGAAGCCGAAGCCGACCATGGCGATGATGAGGATGGTGACGTCGATAGTCCAGCCGGTGAGGAAGAGGAACGGGACGCCGCCCAAGAGGCCGTAGGCCTGGGTGAGGGCGCGGCCGCCGAGCTGTTTTTTTGCGAAGCGATCGGCCAGCCAGCCGCCGAAGAGGACGCCGAGGACGCTGGCGATTTGGAGGAAGGCTGTTGCCGAGAAGCCGGCCATGGTGAGGGAGAGGTTGAAGGTGCGGTAGAGGTACGTGGGCATCCAGGTGAGGAAGATGAGGGCGACGAAGTTGGCGCCGATGAAGGTGAGCGTCAGCACGTAGACCATGGGGTGGGAGAAGATTTCCTTGAACGGGACGGGGGCGGCGGCCTTTTCCTTGGGGGCTTCGGGTTCGCGAAGGAATTTCCAGAGGCCGAGGCCGAGGAGGACGCCGAGGATACCGAACGTATAGAAGCCGGCGCGCCAGCCGTAGTATTGACCGAGGTAACCGGCGAAGGTGCCGCCGGCGATGGTGCCGGCGTAGACGCTGGATTGATGGAGCGACATGGCGCGGGAACGCGTGTCGGGCCCGTGGAAGGCGCTGACGAGGGCCATGGAGGCGGGGAAGTAGAAGGCTTCGCCGAGGCCTTCGAGGGCGCGGAAGGTGACGAGGTGGGCGTATTGGGTGGAGAGGGCCGTGGCGACCGTGATGAGGGACCAGGCGATGAGGCCGCCGAGGACGACGGTTTTGCGGGAGAGGCGGTCGCCGACCCAGCCGGCGAAGGGGCCCGCGGCGGCGTAGACCCAAGTGAAGGCGCTGCCGACGATGCCGAGTTGGACATCGGAGAGGTTCATTTCGCGGCCGAGGAGGGGGAAGACTGAGAAGATGGCCTGGCGGTCCGCGTAGTTGAAGAAGCAGACGAACCAGAGCATGGCGACCAGCCACCATTTGTAGGTGGAGTTTTGCATGGAATTTTTGATTGTAGTTGCTGTAACGATATTTCGCTTGCCGGGGGGGCAGGTTTCTGCGCACACTGGAATTTTTCGGAGGCTTCAGTAAGTTGAGTTTGAAGATGAGCGATTCCCCACAGAGATTAGAACCAGCAGATCGATGGACGACGACCGAAGCGTCGGAGATGTATGACGTTACGGCTTGGGGGAAAGGGTATTTCTCCGTCAGCGCCGAGGGGCATGTTTGCGTGCACCCAGGGAAAGACCCGCTGCGTAGCGTGGATCTGAAGAAGCTTGTCGACACGCTGGTGTTGCGCGGGATTAACCCTCCGATTCTGATTCGCTTTGGGGAGATTCTGCAGAACCGGCTGGCCGAGATGGCCGGGGCGTTCAAGACGGCGATCACCGAGCACAACTACAAGGGCGAGTACCAGTGCGTGTTCCCGATCAAGGTGAACCAGCAGCGCCAGGTGGTGGAAGAGGTTTTCGAGTACGGGCGTCCGTTCCATTTTGGATTGGAAGCCGGGTCGAAGCCTGAGCTGATGGCGGTGATGGCGATCGCCGATAACGACACGCCGATCCTTTGCAACGGTTTCAAGGACGATGAGTACATCGAACTGGCGATGATCGGGCGGAAGATTGGCCGCAACATTACGCCGGTGGTGGAGAAGTACACCGAGCTGGAACTGATTTTGAAGCACGCCGAGAAGATGGGCGTGAAGCCGACGATTGGCATCCGGTTGAAGCTGGCGAGCCGGGGGTCCGGCCGTTGGAAGAGTTCGGGCGGGTACCGTTCGAAGTTTGGTTTGACCGTGACGGAAGCCATGCGGGCGCTGGAACGTTTGAAGGCGCTGGGCATGGGCGATTGTTTGAAGCTGATCCACTTCCACCTGGGGAGCCAGATTACCAATATTCGCCAGATTAAGGGCGCGGTGATCGAGGCGGCGCGGATTTATGTGGAGTTGAAGCGGGCGGGCGCCGGGTTGGAGTATATCGACGTTGGCGGCGGGCTTGGCATCGACTACGACGGGTCTCAGACGGACTTCGAATCGAGCGTGAACTACACGCTGCAGGAGTACGCCAACGACATCGTGTATCACATTCAGAACGTTTGCGAAGAGGCCGAGGTGCCGACGCCGAACATTATCAGCGAGAGCGGGCGCGCCGTGGCGGCGTACCATTCGCTGCTGGTGTTTAACGTTTTGGGCGTGAGCGGGTTCGGCGATGAGCAGGTGCCTACGGCGCCGAACGAGGATTGGGAACAGCCGGTGCTGGATCTTTATCACTCGATGCATTCGGTGTCGCAGAAGAATCTGTTGGAGAGCTACCATGACGCGCAGGGCGCGTTGGATTCGGCTCTGAATTTGTTCAGCCTCGGTTATTTGTCGCTGGAGCAGCGGAGCATTGCGGAGAACATGTATTGGCATGTGTCGCGCAAGGTGCTGAAGATGGCGAAGGAACTGGATTACTTCCCGGAAGAGTTGGAAGGGTTGGAGAGTATGTTATCCGACACTTACTTCTGCAACTTCTCTCTGTTCCAATCGATGCCCGATAGCTGGGCGGTGAAGCAGTTGTTCCCGGTGATGCCGATTCACCGGTTGGAAGAGCGGCCGACGCAGCATGCGGTGCTGGGCGATATCTCGTGCGACAGCGACGGGAAGATCGACCGCTTTATCGACCGGCGCGATGTGAAGAGCACGTTGGAGCTGCACCGGTTCAACCCGGGCGAGCCGTATTTCCTGGGGGCGTTCCTGGTGGGCGCGTATCAGGAGATCCTGGGCGATTTGCACAATTTATTCGGCGATACCAACGCCGTGCACGTGATTCTGGATGAGAACGGCGAAGTGGTTTTGGACCACGTGATCCAGGGCGATACGGTGCGGGAAGTGTTGGACTACGTGCAGTTCAATTCGCGTTCGCTGGTGGAGGCGTTCCGCAAGGACGTGGAAGTGGCGGTGCGCGAGAATAAGTTGGGTTACGAGGAAGCGGGCCGGTTGGTTCGGTTCTACGAAGACGGGATCCACGGTTACACGTATTTGGAATCTGTTGAGTAATGCAGCTGTTGGTTTTTTCAGATATTCATAACGATAAGAAGGCGCTGGAGAAGTTACTGGCGGTGGACGCGGATATGTACGTGTGCGCCGGGGACTTAGTGACGTGGGCGCGCGGTTTGGATGAGATGGCGGAGTTGTTGAAACCGCGCGCGGACAAGATGTATATGCTGCCTGGGAATCATGAGTCGGAGAGCGACATTGCCCGGGTGTGCGATAAGTTCGGGTAGCAGAACCTGCACGGGCGGTCCGTGGAGGTAGCGGGGGCGCATGTGGCCGGGTTGGGGTATTCGAGTCCCACTCCTTTCAATACGCCCGGTGAGTATACGGAGGCGCAGATGGCGGAGCGGCTGCGGCCATTTGCCGCGCTGAAGCCATTGGTTTTGATTTGCCACTGCCCGCCGAAGGATTCGGAATTGGACGGTGTGAAGCCGGGCGGGCATTTCGGGAGCACGGCGATTGCGGAGTTTATTCAGGCGTATGAGCCGGTGCGGTTTTTCTGCGGGCACATTCACGAGTGCGAGGGGCGGGACGTGATGGTGGGGCATACGCGCGGGGCGAATGTGGGCAAACGCGGGTATTTGCTGGATCTGGCTACGTTGGAAGCGTGAGTTTCGGCCGTGGGACGGCTAGAATGGTCTTTATGACGTTTGACGAACTCACGCGGGAGTATGAACCGCTCCGCCAGCAGGCTATCGCTGTGCGGAGCTATCTTTGACGCGTCAAAGAAGCGGCTTGAGCTATCGAAATCGGAAGAACTGATCTCTGCCCCGGATTTTTGGAACGATTCCGAGCGCAGCCAGAAGCTGATGCAGGAGCGAAAGCGGCTGGAGAAGGGCATCGCCGATGACGCCGAAGTGAGCGGCATGACCGAGGATTTGGATACTTTCTTCGAGTTGATGCGCGAGGGCGAGGCGGTGGAGGCGGAGATCGTTGGCGGGTTGGCGAAGCTGACGGCGCGGTTGGAAGAGTTGGAAACGGGCATGTTGTTGTCCGGGGAAAACGATGCGAAGTCGGCGATCCTGACGATTCATCCTGGCGCCGGCGGGACCGAGAGCCAGGACTGGGCCGAGATGCTGCTGCGTATGTTTTTGCGGTGGTGTGAGCGGAACAACTATCAGGCGGAGATCACCGACCGGCTGGAAGGCGACGGCGCCGGGATTAAGTCGGCGACGGTGGAAGTGAACGGCGATAACGCCTACGGGTTGTTGCAGAGCGAGATCGGTGTGCACCGGTTGGTGCGGATTTCGCCATTTGACTCCGCCGCTCGGCGGCATACTTCGTTTGCGTCGGTGTTCGTGATTCCGATGATTGATGACGATGTGAATATCGATATCAAGCCGGACGAATTGAAGATCGACGTGTTCCGGGCGAGTGGCGCCGGCGGGCAGCACGTGAACCGGACGGAATCGGCTGTGCGGTTTACGCATCTTCCGACGGGGCTGGTGGTGCAGTGCCAGAGTGAGCGTTCGCAGCACAAGAACCGGGCGACGGCGATGAAGCAGATGCGCGCGAAGCTGTTCGAGTACGAGATGAACAAGCGGCGGGCGGCGGAAAAGAAGCTGGAAGATTCGAAAATGGAGATCAACTTCGGCAGCCAGATCCGCAGTTATGTTTTGGCGCCGTACCGGATGGTGAAGGATCATCGGACTAAGATGTCGATCGGTGATGTGGATCGTGTGTTGGATGGGGATTTGGGCGGGCTGATGCACGCCTTTCTGGTATTCAAAAAGACCGGCAAGACGGCCGGTGACGATAAAGACCTTGACGACTAATTTGGATTTGGACCAGGCGGTCGTGCTTTTGAAGGCCGGCCGACTGGTGGCGTTCCCTACGGAGACCGTGTACGGGTTGGGCGCGAATGCGCTGGACGCCGTCGCGGTTCGTCGTATTTACGAAGCCAAGGGACGGCCGTCAACGAGTCCGTTGATCGTGCACGTTTCCAGTGTCGCGATGGCGAAGCGGGTGGTGGCCGAGTGGCCGGAGGCGGCGGAGAAGCTGGCGGCGCGGTATTGGCCGGGGCCGTTGACGCTGGTTTTGCCGAAGGCTAAGCGGGTTCCGAATGAGGTGACGGCGGGTTTGGGGACCGTCGGGGTGCGGATGCCGGCGCATCCGGTGGCGTTGGCGTTGATTCGGAAATCGCGGTTGCCGTTGGCGGGGCCGAGCGCGAACCGGTTCACGGAGTTGTCCCCGGTGACGGCGGAGCAGGTTCGGAAGGGGTTGGGGACGGCGGTGGATATGGTGTTGGACGGGGGGCCGTGCCGGGTGGGGATTGAGTCGACGGTATTGTCGTTGGTTGGCGGACGGGCGGTTTTGCTGCGGCCGGGGATGGTGAGCCGGGAGCAGATTGAGGCGTTGATTGGTCCGGTTGAATTGGCGGGTGCCGTGGTTGATGGGGAGGCGCATGTGGCGCCGGGGCAACATTCGAAGCACTATTCGCCGAAGGCGCGGTTGCGGTTGGGGAGTCCGGAAGAGACCAAGGGCAGCGCGTATTTGTGGTGGGCGGTGGCGCGGGAGGCGGAGTTTTCGGTGCGGATGCCGAAGGATCCGGACCGGTATGGGGCGATGTTGTACGACACGTTGCACCGGGCGGATTCGTTGGGAGTGCGGGAGATTGTGGTGGAGCCGGTGCCGTTGGGGGGGGATTGGGACGGGATTCGAGACCGTTTGGCGCGGGCGGCGGTGGAGTAGGGTCGGCGTTTTTGGGGCTGGTGGCGTCTGGTATTTGGATGAGAGACGCGGTGTTGGGGTGTTTGTTGGGGACGGCGGTGGGCGATGCGATGGGGTTGCCGTATGAGGGTTTGCCTCGGCGGCGGATTCCTGTGGGGATTTGCGGACACGGGTGGTTTTTCGGCCGGGGGATGACTTCGGATGATACCGAGCATACGTGGATTGTGGTGGAGGCGCTGCAAGCGGCGCAGGGGGATGTTGCGATTTTTGAGCGGGAGTTGGGGAGGGGTTTGCGGCGGTGGTTTCTGTCGATGCCGCCGGCGTTGGGTTGGGCTACGTTGCGGGCTTGTATGAAGTTGGTTTTGGGTTTTGGTCCGGGGAGGTCTGGGGTGTTTTCGGCGGGGAACGGTCCAGCGATGCGGAGCGCGGTGATTGGGGTGTGGTTTCGGGAGGACGTGCATTCGATTCAAACGTTTGTTCGGAGTTGCGCTCGGGTGACGCACACGGACCCGAAGGCGGCGTATGGGGCGCTGGCGGTGGCTTTGGCGGCGGCGGGGAGGTCAGAGGTGTTTGGGGAACTGTGTCCGGATAAGGAGTTTGTTGAGCGGGTTCGATTGGCTGGAGATGGGGTGTTTGACCCGGGGCGTGGTGTGAGCGGCTATATATATGACACGGTGCCGGCGGCGTTGGCGGTTTGTTCGCGGCACGGGGATGACTACCGGGGGGCGGTGTTGGAGGCGATCTCGTTTGGCGGGGATACGGATACGGTGGCTGCGATTGTTGGGGCGATCTTGGGGGCGAGGGTGGGGGAGGCTGGGATTCCCAGGGAGTGGGTGGATGGCGTTTGGGATTGGCCACGGAGTATGGGGGCGATGCGGCGATTGGCGGGTGGGGAGCGGGTACGGCTTGGGTATTTGGCGTTGGTGGGGCGGAACTGGGTGTTCTTTGTGATTGCGCTTTGGCACGCTGTTGTTACTATCCTAAGGCGATGACGGCAGCGGGAATCGACGGCCACCTGATTAATTGGTTGGGACACGCGGGCGGCGCGTTGGTGTTTGGAATGTTCCTTGGGCTGCTGTTGCAGGACCGGAGCCCGGGGCGGAACAAGGCGTTGGGGGCGGCGGGGATCGCGTTTTTGTGGAATGTGGCGGAACTGGTGGGATTGTGGTTGGGGAGCGTGGGTCCGTACTTGGGGGCGTTTGAGAGTACAGCATTTAGTTTTTTGCCTGCGCTCCTTTTTGATTTGGTTGTTGGGGGGGCGCCGGTTTGGGCTGGGCGTGTTGGGTATGGGTTGAGTGCGGCGGCGACGGCGGTGCATTTGGCGGAGTTGGTTTCTGACTCCGAGATTTTGCATGGGGCGGGGCTGTATATGGTGGCGGCGGGGTTTGGGGTGTTGGCGGTGTATGCGGCGATTCGGCGTCGGCAGCGGGCGTTGCCGGCGTTGGCTCTTTTGTTACTATCGCTATCGATCCTGCATTTTGCCGAGGATGAACTGCACACGGCGTGGTGGGTGGAGTTGTTGGTGCACCATGCGGGGATCCCGCTGGCGATGTTCGTTCTGCTGCAGGACTACCGTTTTGTATTTCTGGATGCGTTGATCCGGTTTTTGGCGAACATTCTGGTGGCCTTGGTTTTTGCCGGGGCGGCGCAGGCTTGGATGGCGAAGTGGCCGTCGGCGGGGCTGGTGGGCGTGGCGGGTTTGCTGATTTTGTATGCGTTCGCGCGGACGCGGGTGCAGACACTGCTGACCCGTTTGGTGTTTCGGCGGGAGGAGTTGTCCGGGTATTTGGATTCGCTGCGGGGTGCGGGGGATGAGGCGGCGTTATGGGAGCGGGCGGAGGAGCAGCTTCGCGTGTATTTTGGGGCTGGTATGGCGGCGGCTTCCGAGGGGGAGGTTGGAGAGGGGGCGGTGTTGTTGGGCAGTGGGATGGAGGCCGGGCTGGGCGTGAAGATCGGCGGGGGGCAGATTCGTGTGATTCGGTTTGGGCGGCGTGTGGGTGGGCGGCGGTATTTGAGTGAAGACTTACAGGCGTTGCGAGTGGCGGGGGAGCGGATCCGGGAGGAGTTGGAGCTGTTGCGAGAGGCGGGGATGCAGCGGTTGGTGGCGCAGGCGGAGCTGCGGGCTTTGCAGGCGCAGATTCATCCGCACTTTTTGTTCAATGCTTTCAATACGTTATATGGGATTATCCCGAAGGAAGCGAGCGGGGCACGGCGGACGGTGCTGAACCTAGCGGATATTTTCCGCTATTTCCTGGAGGCGGATCGAACGTTCGTTTCAGTTGAGGATGAAGTCCGGATTGTTCGGGCGTATTTGGAGATTGAGGCACTCCGGTTGGGAGGGAAGTTGTTGACGGAGTTGGATGTAGATCCGGTGGTGTTGGGGGCGCGGATTCCGTTGTTGTCGTTGGAGCCGCTGGTGGAGAACGCGGTGAAGCATGGAGTGGCCGCCAGGACGGAGGGGGGGACGGTTCGGATTCGTGTTTGGCGGGACGGGGAACTGCTGCGGGTGGCAGTCTCTGATACCGGGTGCGGTTTTGGTGAGAAGGTGGCAACGGGTGGAGGCGTTGGACTGGATAACGTTAGGCAACGATTGCGATTATGTTATGGACCGGAGGCGGATTTGGTGATTGCCAGTTCGGCGGCCGGCGCCACGGTGTCGTTCGCAGTTCCCTTCCCTTTATGAGAGTTCTGATTGTTGATGATGAGCCGATTGCGCGCCAGGTGATGCGGGAGTACCTGGAGGATTTGGCCGGTGTGGAGATTGCCGGTGAAGCGGGAACGGGCCGGGAGGCTGTGGCACTGGTGGAGCGGACGAGGCCCGACGTGGTGTTGTTGGATTTGCAGATGCCGGAGATGGACGGGTTTTCGGTGGCACGCAGTTTGGGCGGGCGGAGCGTGCCGGTGATCATTTATGTGACTGCATTTCAGCAGCATGCGTTGGAGGCGTTTGAGACGGGGGCGGTGGACTACCTATTGAAACCGGTACGGGAGGAGCGGTTGGCGGAGGCTTTGGAGAGGGCGCGCACTCGGCTGGCCGGGTTGGCGAGCGAAGTGCCAAAGATCGTGGGGCGAATGGGTGATCAGGTTCGGCTGTTTGATCCCAGCGACGTGGTGGCGTTTCAGGCGGATGGGGAGGTGGTTTTTATCCTGACGGCGCAGGGACGGTATTTTGCTACCGGGTCCCTCCGCGCGTTGGAGGAGCGATTGGCGGGGGGGCCGTTCCGGCGGGTGCATCGGAAGACCCTGATCAATCGGGATCACATTCGCACTGTTTCGCCGTTGAGCAGTAAGCGGTGGCTGTTGAAGATGTCCAACGGTTTGGAGGTGGTGGTGAGTAAGCGTCTGGCGGGGTTGGTGCGGGACGAGACGAAGGGGTGATTTGCCTGGGATGATTCTGTAGAGTCGGGGAAATCCGGGGCGCGGTCGGCAGCGGGCTCTGACCCCTCAAAGGAGGGGAGTGGTGATCGAACTATAATTGCGGGATGCCCTCCGGCCAGTCCGCTCTTCCACAGACCCGTGTTCGTTGGTGGATTCTGTTCCTGTTGTTCCTGGCGACGACGATCAACTACATGGATCGGATCGCGTTTGGGTTCCTGGTTCCGGAGATCAGGAAGGACATGGTGTTGGACGAGGCCATGTATGGGCGGATGACGCTGGCGTTTGAAATGGCGTACATGTTCGGTTTTTTGGCGATGGGGAAGTTGATTGATCGCTACGGGACGAAGATGGGGTATGCGGTGGCCATTGCGTGGTGGTCGGCGGCCGCTTTGTTCCATGCGCTGGCGCGGACGCCGTTGACGCTGGGGATGAATCGGGCGCTGCTGGGACTGGGCGAGGCCGGGAATTTTCCGGCGGCGATCAAGAGTGTGGCGGAGTGGTTTCCGAAGAAGGACCGGGCCTTTGCGACGGGGATCTTTAATGCCGGGTCGAACGTGGCTTCGATGGTGGGGCCGCCGCTATTCGCGCTGATGGTGATGAACTTCGGATGGCGCGGCTGTTTCCTGATTACCGGTAGTTTGGGATTTGTTTGGTTGGTGTTGTGGATGATCACGTACCGGAAGCCCGAGGATCATCCGGGTGTGAACGAGGTAGAACGCGAGTATATTCTGTCTGACGAAGATGGGACGAAGGAGCCGGAGATCGGGTGGATGGCGGCTTTGCAGTACCGGGAAACGTGGGGTTTTGCGGCTGGGAAGTTTTTGACGGACCCGGTTTGGCGGTTTTATAGCTATTGGCTGCCGATCTATTTGTACGACGTCCGTGGTTTCGATATGAAGAAGGTTGGTTGGGTGCTGCCGTTCATCTATTTGATGGCGGATTTTGGGAGTGTGGGTGGTGGGTGGCTTTCCGGGTACTTCCTTCGGCGGGGGTTTGACGTCGGGAAGTCGCGGAAGATGGCGATGGGTGTGTGTGCGGCGTGTATGCCGTTAGCGGTGACGGCGGTGTTATTTGATAACCCGGTGACGGCGGTTTTGTTGATGAGTTTGGCGACGGCGGCGCACCAGGGGTGGTCGGCGAATCAGTTCACGACGGTCTCCGATGTGTTTCCGCGGCCGGCGGTGGCATCGGTGACGGGGATTGGTGGATGCGCCGGCGGCTTGGGGGGGGTAATGTTTGCCACGTGGCTGCCGGGTTTGTTGATTCCCGTGATTGGGTACAAGCCGATCTTTTTGACGTTCGGGGTATTTCATTTGACGGCGTTGCTGTGCGTTCACCTGCTTATGCGGGATCTGAAACCAGTACGTTTGCAGGAAATTCCCGAGGGTAGGGTCAGCTAGGACTCCGGACAATCTGAGGCGACATTCTCTGTGTTCTAGGGCACACTGAGGGCCATTATGTCCTCATCACAGTTGGCGCTTCCGTTGATGCCGGAGGATCGGCAGGAGATGCGGTTTGATGGCCGTTATGCCGCCGAGCTGGAAAAGACGGTTCGGTTCGGGTTGCGCCGGCGGGACTTGCAGGGGATATTGCCGAGCGGCTCGGTGACAGTGGATGCGGCGCTGGGTGTAGGTGGGTTGCCGCGGGGGCGGATTGTGGAGTTGTTTGGGCCCCCGGCGGTGGGGAAGACGACGTTGGGACTGCAGGCGGTAGCGGCGGTGCAGCGGGAGGGGGAGACGGCGGCGTTCGTAGATGTCGAACGTTCGTTTGATCCGGCGTATGCGGTGCGGATGGGTGTGGATTTGGACACGTTGATTTTGGCAAGGGCGGATGACGGGCAGCAGGCATTCCGGATTTTGGAGAAGTTGGCGGGTTGTAAGGCGGTGGATTTGATTGTGGTGGATTCGGCGGCGGCGTTGGTTCCACCGGAGGAGCGGGAGGCGGCGTTGGGAGAGGCGACGCCGTTTGCCCAATGCGAGTTGTTGGCGAGCGGGTTGCGTCGGTTGGCGCGGGCCTTGCAGGGCAGTCCGGCGTGTGTGGTGTTTCTGAACCAGGTTCGGAGTTACCAGGGGTTCGGGTATTCGGAGACGAGTGCCGGGGGCTGGGCGCTGAAGTTACACGCCGCGGTACGGGCGGATTTGCGGGAGCGGGCGGAGCTGCGGACCGGGAAACGGGTGCAGCTGCGGGTGATCAAGAACCAGTTGGCGCGGCCGCGGCAGACGGAGTTTGATTTTTCCGGTGGCGTGGGGGTGGTGCGGGAGGCGGAACTGCTGGACAGGGGCGTGGAGGCGGGTGTGATTGTGAGTGGCAAAGGCGGATTCGTCTACGACGGGCAGGTGATTGGACGGAATCGGTTTGAGGTTTTGGAGCGTTTGGCGCAGCATACGACGTTGGCGGCGCAGATTCATACAGACGTTCGAGTGGCACTTGGATTGACGCAGCGGCGGCCGATGGGTCGCGAGGCGCGGGCGACGGAGGCCAAGGCGAATGGGGTGTCGAACGGTTAGAAGCCGCCGGCCTGACGGCAGGTTGTGATCTGGTCGTTGATGGCTTTGGGAAGGTGGCGGTCTTCGGCGGTGACTTGGTTGCGGTTGGCAATATCGGCAAACAGGAGGCGGGCGCGCTGGAGTTCCGCTTCGGCGGATTTCCAGTTTGCGGGTTGATTGGCGCCATTTGCGATTGAGCGGCCGAGGATCCATTGCGCGAAGGCGCGGTCCCGGCGGAAAAGGGTGTTTTCGGGTTCCTTCTCGAGTAATGAATCGATGATGCGGATGGCGGCGCGGGCGCCCTGGACCGCCGTAGCGGAATCCTGGACTTCGGCGAGTTTCAGTTGGGCGGTGGCCAGCATCTGGTTGGCGTAGGGGTTCGCGGGATCCCGCTGGATCCAGTCACGGGTGGATTGGAGGAACTCTCGGTAGCTTTTGAGTGCTTCGGGTGTCTTTCGCGCTTTGGCGTGGGCGTTGCCTTGGCGCTCCCAAGCGATGGCGAGATCGCGGCGGGCGAGGATGTTGGCGGGGTCGAGAGCGATGAGTTGGCGGAAGGATTCGATGGCGTCTTCGGTGGACCCTTGTTTGAGGAAGGCGTAGGCGAGGTCGCGGCGGGCCTGAAGATTTTGGGGATCGGTGACGGCGAGTTCGCGGCGGAGTTGGAGTGCCCGTTGGTAGAGCGGGGCGGCTGCCGGGTTGCCAGTTTGCGATTCCAGTTCGGCGAGATTTTCCAGGGCAAGTGAGAGATCGCGTTTCGGTTGGGCGTTTAGGGGCGCGGCGGCGTTGCGTTGTTCGTATAGTTTGACGGCTGCCCGGTAGGAGTCGGCGGCGGCGGGTTGATTTCCGATGCGTTGGAGAACGGCGGCGAGTTGGGTGTGGCTTTGGGCGAGTTGGCGGGTGGCAGTGGGTCCGGTGAGCGCCATGGCTAATTGGTGTGCTTTTCGGGAGAGGGTTTCGGCCTCGGTTGTAGCGGTGGTGCTGGTGAGCGCGATGGCGAGTTTGTGATAGGTCGGTATCTTGACGTCGTTGGGGGCGTTGGCGGTATCGCGGTGTTGGACGGCGGCGCGGAGGGACTGGATGGCGCCGGCGGAGTCGCCGTTGAGAGTGAGCATATCGGCGACGGCTTCGTTGGCCGTGGCGAGGTCGTTGGCGATCTGGGGGTTTTTCGTGTCGCGGGTGGCGGCGGCTTGGAGCAGGTTTTGGGCGCTGCGATAGCTGTTGAAGGCGCCGGCGGTGTCACCGAGATTCGGGAAGTTGGGATTGCCTTGGAGGTTGCCGACGCGGAGGTAGCCGGCGGCTAGGTCCCGTTGGAGAGGGGTGTCGCTGGCCGATTCCTTGGAGAGCGCAGCGAGGTATTCGAGCGCCTTGTTGACGAGGAGGCGGCGGGCTGGTGTGGTGCCGGGCAGAGGGGTGAGGGCATCTTGCACGTCATAGAGAACCGCGTTGGAGAGTTTTCGGACTTCGGTGAATCGGGCTTCGGCGCGTTGATGTTCGGTACGGGCGCGGTAGGCTTGCCAGAGGGCGAAGACGGCGATGAGGATGAGGAGTGAAAATGTCGCCGCGGCGGCGAGGCTGGCCGCCATGTTGCGGCGGAGGAAGAGGCGAAGGCGGTAGGTGGTGTTGTCGGGTACGGCGGAGACAGGTTGGTGATTGAGGTGACTGCGAAGGTCGTCGGCGAATTGGGCGGTGGACTGGTAACGCTGTTTGGGGTCGCGGCGGAGGGCGCGGAGGAGGATGGCGTCGAGTTCGCCTTTCAACTGTTGGTTGAGGAGCCCTGGGTTGCCGTCGCGGATTTGACTGACGAGGAGTGCGTTTCGAGTGACTTGGCGGCGGCCGTCGGGGAGTTGGCGGTCGATGGTGCGGAAGATGGCTTGGCTGGGCGGTTGGGGTTCTCCCTGCGCAAAGGCGCGGATGGCTTCCAGGGGAGCGTCATCGGTGACCTGGTACGGGCGGTGACCGGTTAGCAGTTCGTAGAGGACGATGCCGAGGAGATAGACGTCGCTGGCGGTGGTGACTGGTTCTCCTTTGATCTGTTCCGGACTGGCGTATTGCGGCGTCATCAGGCGCATGGAGGTGGCCGTTTTGTCGACGACGGCTGAGCCGGGCTCCGGGGTCATGAGCTTAGCGATGCCGAAGTCCAGGAGTTTTACGGTGCCGTCCGGGCGGACCATGATGTTGCCGGGTTTGATGTCGCGATGGATGACCAGATTCTGGTGGGCGTAGTGGAGTGCGTCGCAGACTTGGAGGAATAGTTGAACGCGTTGGGTTGTCTTGAGTTTTCTTTGGTCGCACCAGGTGTCGATGCCGACGCCTTCTACGTATTCCATGACGATGTACGGGCGGCCGTCGTCGGTGGCGCCGCCGTCGAGGAGGCGGGCGATGTTGGGATGATCCAGGGACGCGACGATTTGGCGTTCGCGACGGAAGCGTTGGATGATGCGATCCGATTCGATGCCCTTATGGATGACCTTGATGGCGACTAGCTTGTTGTAGGTTTTGTCGGCGCGGGAGGCCAGATAGACTGCGCCCATTCCGCCGCTGCCGAGGAGCTTCTGAATGGCATAGGGACCGATCTGTTTGGGCATCGGTTCCTGCATTTCAGCAGCTGCATCGGCGAGCACTTTTGAGAGGGGCGTGACGGCGGGTTTTTCGAGGAAGTTCTCGGAGGTCGAATCGGATTGGAGGAGTTCGCGGACTTGTGCGTATAGTTGGCGGTCCGCTCCGCAGGCGCGTTCGAGGAAGGCCGGCCGTTGGGGGAGTGGCTGTTCCAGGACGAGTTGGAACAGACTTTTCACCTGGCTATATCGTTCGGGGGTCACGAGTGGTCCGCGAAGTTAGTATGCCGCAAATCAGGGGCGCGTGGCTGTGTAGGACATGGACACGGTGCGAAGGCGGAACTGTGTGCCGACGGCGGGGCGGTCGAGTGATGTGGTTGGGAGAGCGTCGGTATCGAGGAGCGAGAGGGTTTGGGTCAGAAGGTCAGGATCGTGAGCGAGGTGCGTGCGGAGGAAGGGTTCGCGTTGTTCTGGTGGATAGTCCAGGGCAAGGCGGAAAGCGGATTTGACCTGTTGGTAGCGATAAGGGGTCACGGATTCACCAGGATGGCGGGGCCCGTGTTCGGGCCCCGCCGCCTCCGATTGTCTGCGGGAACTTTCCTTCAATTCCTCGTCACTAGATAGCGCGTATTGTCTGGGGAAATGGCATCAAGGATTTTTGGGGCGGTCCGCCGTGAGCTGGTGATGGAGCCAGGCGCGGGCCATTCGCCATTCCCGTTCGACAGTGGCTGTGGAGATTCCCATGACTTCGGCGGCTTCTTCGACGGTGAGGCCGCCGAAGAAACGAAGCTCGACTAGTTTGGCCTGGTCCGGGTCCAGCGCCTGGAGCCGGTTGAGGGCTTCGTCGAGTTCATCAAATGCGACTTCGGGGACAGAGGCGATGCCGATGTTGTCTTCGATCGAGAGGACCTGGGCGTTGCCGCCGCGTTTCTGCGCTCCCTGGTTGCGGGCGTGGTCGACCAGGATGCGGCGCATGAGTTGGGCGGCGACTCCGAAGAAATGGGCGCGGCTTTGCCAGTTGACTCGAGTCTGGTCGACGAGCTGCATGTACGCTTCGTGGACGAGCGCGGTGGCTTGGAGGGTATGGTCGGCGCGTTCGCGGCGCATGTAATTTGCGGCGATGCGGCGGAGTTCTGTATAGACGATCGAGAAGAGCTGATCGTGGGCTCCGGGTGCGCCTTGGCGGGCATCGGAGAGGAGTTGGGTGACTTCGCCGCCGGGTTGTGGGGTCACGTATTTTTCTTCCAGGGAGGGGTGGTAGGGACGGGCAGAGTCGAACTGCCGACCTGTCGCTTAGGAGGCGACCGCTCTATCCATACTGAGCTACGTCCCCAAAACCTTCCTCATTCTACCAACGCTTCAGCCCCTTTGTGCCGATGTCTTTGCGGAATTGCATGCCCGCGAAGTGGATGGGAGCTGCGGCTCTGTAAGCGCTTGCAATCGCTTGGGGCAGCGTGGGGGCGGAGGCGGTGACGGCGAGGACTCGACCGCCGTTGGATACAAGTTGGCCTTGGTCGTTGGTCTTCGTTCCGGCGTGGAAGACTTTGGCGCCGGTTGCTTCGGCGGCGTCGATGCCGGTGATGACGTCGCCGGTGGTGGGTTTGCCGGGGTAACCGGCGGCGGCGAGGACGATGGCGACGGAGGGGTCGGGGGACCATTCGAGAGTTGAGGTGTGAAGGTTTCCGGTGGCGCCGTTGTAGAGAACTTGCGCGAGGTCACTGCGGAGACGGTACATGATGGGTTGGGTCTCGGGGTCGCCCATGCGGACGTTAAACTCGAGGGTTTTGGGGCCGTTGGGGGTCATCATTAATCCGGCGTAGAGGAAGCCGGTGAAGGGGGAACCTTCTTTGCGCATGCCGTCGATGGCTGGGCGCATGACGGTTTCCATGACGATTTGAGTCTGGTCCGCTGTGAGGATGCGTTCGTCGACGTAGGCGCCCATGCCGCCGGTGTTGGGGCCCTGGTCGTTGTCGAAGATGTTCTTGTGGTCTTGGGACGGGAGCAACGGAAGGATCGTGGTGCCGTCGGAAAGGGCGATGAAGCTGACTTCTTCTCCGACGAGGAATTCTTCGATGACCAGACGTTGGCCGGCGGCGCCGACGAGTTCTCCGGCCATGAACTGTTTGACGGTGGCGCGGGCTTCGTCCATCGATTGGGCGATCACGACGCCTTTGCCGGCGGCGAGGCCATCGGCCTTGAGGACGACGGGTGCTTCGAAGTCCTCGAGGGCATTCAGTGCGTCGGCTTCGTTGGTCGCGGTGTGGAAACGGGCGGTGGGGATACTGTGGCGGGCGAAGAAGTTTTTGGAGAAGATCTTGCTGCCTTCGAGTTGAGCGGCGGCCTGGACGGGGCCGAAGATGGCGCGGCCGGCCTGGCGGAACTGGTCAACAACGCCATCGATGAGTGGGGCTTCGGGGCCGACGACGGTGAGGTCGATGCCGTGGTCGGCTGCGAGTTGGAGGTAGTTGTTGCCGGATAGGCAGGTGGCCGACTGGGCGATGCCTGGGTTGCCTGACGCGGCGTAGACCTTCTCCACGGTTGGACTCTGGGCGAGGCGCCAGGCGAGGGCGTGCTCACGGCCGCCGGATCCGATGACTAGTACGTTCAACGAAAAAGTCTCCTCCAGTTAGAATAGAACAGGCTCTATTTTGGCTTTGCAATATGATGTTGTCGTAATTGGCGCCGGTCATGCCGGCTGTGAGGCGGCGCGTGCGTGCGCCCGATTGGGATTGAAGACGGCGATGATTACGATGAATATCGATCTCATCGCGCAGATGTCTTGCAATCCGGCGATCGGGGGGATTGCCAAGGGACACCTCGTGCGCGAGATTGACGCGCTGGGCGGGGTGATGGGCGAGGTTGCTGACGCGGTTGGGATTCAGTTTCGGTTGTTGAATACCAGCCGCGGGCCGGCGGTGTGGTCGCCCAGGGCGCAGTGCGACAAGAAGCAGTATCGGATTCGGATGCGGGAGGTGTTGGAGCAGGAGCCGAATTTGCGGATTCTGCAGGCGGAAGTGGCAGAGCTGGTGATCGATCCTGCTGCTGTTCCGGGTGGGCGTCGTCGGATTCGGGGGGTTCTGTTGCGGGATGGCCGGCAGGTTTGCAGTGGGGCCGTGGTGATTACGACGGGGACTTTTTTGAATGGGTTGGCGCATGTTGGGGAGAGCAAGTACAACTGTGGGCGCAATGGGGAGGCGCCGTCGAACTTGCTTGGGGATCAGTTGCGGCAGTTGGATTTGAATTGGACTCGGTTGAAGACAGGTACGCCGCCGCGGTTGGATGGGCGGTCGTTGGATTGGACGCGGTTTGAGCCGCAGCCTGGGGATGCGGTTCCAACGCCGTTTTCTTTTATGACGGGGAAGATCGAGCGTGAGCAGATTAAGTGCTATATAGCATTTACTTCTGAAGAGACTCACCGTGTGCTGCGGGACAACATCGGTCGGTCGCCGTTGTATAGCGGGGATATTGAGGGGATTGGACCGAGGTATTGTCCTTCGATCGAGGATAAGGTGGTTAAGTTCCCGGACAAGACGCGGCATCAGATTTTTCTGGAGCCTGAGGGGTTAGACACGTACGAAGTGTACGTGAACGGGATGTCGACCAGTATGCCGGTGGATGTGCAGACGGCGATGATCGCTTCTGTTCCTGGGTTGGAAGATGCGGAGATGATTCGGCCGGGTTACGCGATTGAGTACGATGCGATTGATCCGCGGGAGTTGGATCATAGCTTGGAAGTAAAGAAGGTGGAGGGGTTGTTTTTGGCGGGGCAGATTAACGGAACCTCCGGATATGAGGAGGCCGGGTGCCAGGGCTTGATAGCGGGACTCAGTGCAGCGTGCAAGGTCGGCGGTGGGGCTCCGTTCTCGATTCCGCGGTCTGAGGGGTACGCGGGGATTTTGGTTGACGACTTGATTACGAAGGGGGCGGATGAGCCATATCGAATGTTCACGTCGCGGGCGGAGCATCGGTTGCACTTGCGCATCGATAACGCCGATGAACGATTGACGCCATTGGGACGTCGTTTGGGCTTGGTCGCATCGGATCGTTGGGCTCGGTATGAGCGGAAGCAAGAGCAGAAGGTTCGGTTGGAGTGTTGGTTGGTTGGGACGCGTTTGAATCCTTCTGATTTCCCTGGAGTGGGAATGTCCGCTGATGATCGGCCATTGTTGTCCGTCTGGCTGCGGCGCCCAGAGGCCCGGTTGTCGATGATTCAGGGGCATATGGAAACCGCGATTGGTGGCGAGCCGGAACGGGGACTTGTCGAGACCGTTGAGACGGCGATCAAGTATGGGGGCTATTTGTCCCAGCAGGATCGGCAGATTTCTCGTTTGAAGGAGTCTGAGAGACGAGCGCTTCCCGAAACGCTCAGCTACTTCGGGATCCCGGGCTTGTCACGGGAGGTTTCTGAGAAGCTCACGCGGGTTCGCCCAGCGACACTCGGGCAGGCTGCCAGGATTCCCGGCATCACCCCTGCGGCAATCGCGATTCTCGATATCTATCTCTCAAAGGGCGATTAGGTGTTCCACGTGGAACATCTGACGCACTTCGCTCAGGTTTTTGGAATACTCAATGTTCCACGTGGAACATGTTTCGGGAAGTGTTCCACGTGGAACATCACATTGGATCCGGATTCTAAATCTCCCGTGATAGCATCGTGAAAGGGATACAACGCTTGGCCAAAATCATAGCGATAGCGAATCAAAAGGGCGGCGTAGGGAAAACTACCACCGCCATCAACCTAGCGGCCTCGCTAGCAGCGAATGAGTTTAAGGTGCTGTTGGTGGATGCAGACCCGCAGGGAAACTCCACAACCGGTCTTGGCATAGGGAAGGATCCAGATAACGCCAGTCTGTACCACGTCCTAACTGGGGAGAAGACGGCAGCAGAGGCAATTGTCAGGACCGAGTGCGAGGGCTTGGATCTCCTGCCAGGTGATCGTTCGCTCGTTGGGATTAATGTAGAGTTGATCCAAATGGAGCATCGGGAGGCGAGTCTGAAAGCGGGCTTGGCTCCGATACGCGAACAGTATGGTTACATCCTGATCGATTGCCCGCCGGCTCTGGACCTCTTAACGCTAAACGCGCTTGTTGCCGCGGATTCAGTACTCATCCCGATTCAGTGCGAGTTCTTCGCTCTGGAAGGCATTTCGCAGCTAATGGATACTGTCGAACGCATCAAAGAGTCCTTCCAGCACGATCTCAAAACGGAAGGGATCCTGCTGACCATGTTCGACGACCGAACGAATCTCACTCGCCAGGTGGCACAGGACCTAAAAGAATTCTTCCAGGACGAAGTCTTCAAAACCGTTATTCCACGCAACATCCGCCTCGCCGAAGCCCCCAGCCACGGGAAACCTGTACTGCTTTACGACGTGAAATCAAAGGGAGCCGAGTGCTACCTGGAACTCGCTAAGGAGATCATTCAGAATGAGCAACGCGCCAGAGAATCCGCGCAAAGCGCTGGGTAAGGGACTCTCCTCTCTTCTCCCTGGCCGCCCTGCCGCCCCTGCTGTGGCTGCCGCACCCCCACCGCCGTCCGCTCCGGCGGTTGAAATACCAGTTAACAAATTGCCGATTCACGCGATCGAGCCAAATCCCACGCAGCCTCGCTCCGTTTTCGATGCGGCCAAACTAGCGGAACTATCTCAGTCGATCCGAGCGAATGGCATCATTCAACCACTGATTGTCCGAAAGATTGGAGAGACGTTCCATCTAATCGCCGGCGAACGCCGTTGGCGCGCCGCGAAGTTGGCCGGCCTGTCTGACGTTCCGGTGGTTGTCCAGGAACTCTCCGACGCCAAAGTGATGGAAGTCGCGCTGATTGAAAACATCCAGCGCGAAGATCTCAATCCGATCGAAATTGCAATCGCCTTCGAAAAACTCGCCGTCGAACTTGGACTGAGCCATGAGGAGATTGGGCAACGGACTGGCAAGGATCGGTCGACCATCACCAACATGCTCCGATTGCTCCGCCTCCCGGGCGACGTGCAGATCATGCTGGCCGAACGCCGCCTCTCCATGGGTCACGCAAAGGCAATCCTTGCTCTGCCAGAAGAAGATCTGCAACGCGAAGTCGCCGACAAAGCCGCCGCGCAGGGAATGAGCGTTCGCCAAGTCGAACAACTCGTTCAGAAGATGACCCAGGTCCGGGATCCTAAAAAGCAGACCGAGCCCGACGTCGACCCAAACGTAAAGGCCGCAATCCGCGAGCTCGAAAACTCCCTCGGTACAAAAGTCAGAATTATCGAACGCGCACCCGGTAAGGGGCGAATCGAAATCGACTACTACTCGAATGATGACCTGGATCGAATCTATTCGGTCATCGTGGGCGAGGCACCCTGACATCTAAGTCTGGTGCCGGCGGTAGGACTCGAACCTACGACCTGCGGATTATGAGACCGCCGCTCTAACCACCTGAGCTACACCGGCAACAAGTCCAGAATAAACAACAACTTGCAATCATGTCAATGCCTCCTGCTATATAGCATTAAATTCTCACTCCATTGCCAACCCCATCGACACCCCCGGTTATCCAGTTCTCCGCCGTCTCCAAGAGCTATCCAATCTACGATGCTCCCAGCGACCGCCTCAAAGAACTCCTCACCCTCAATCGCGTCTCCTACCACCGCGATTTCTGGGCTCTCCGCGACGTCTCCTTCGACGTGAAGCGCGGTGAAACCTTCTGTATCATCGGCGAGAATGGCTCCGGCAAAAGCACTCTCCTGCAGATCGTCGCCGGAATCCTCCAGCCCACAACGGGCACCGCGCAAACCAACGGACGCGTCGCCGCCCTCCTCGAACTTGGCTCAGGCTTCAACCCCGAATTCACCGGTCGCGAAAACGTCTATCTCAACGCCGCCATCCTCGGCCTCAGCACCGCCGAGATCGACGCCCGCTACCCCGAAATTGAAGCCTTCGCCGAAATCGGAGACTTCATCAACCAGCCCGTCAAAACCTACTCCAGCGGCATGACCGTCCGCCTCGCCTTCTCCGTGGCCATCCATGTCGATCCCCAGGTCCTCCTCGTCGACGAAGCCCTCGCCGTCGGTGACATCTACTTCCGCCAGCGCTGCATGCGAAAGGTGCACGAACTCCGCGCCAAAGGCGTCACGATCCTCTTCGTCTCGCACGCCATTGGCGACGTCAAAGCCATCGGCGACCGTGCCATGTGGCTCGACAACGGCCAGGTCCGCGAGCTCGGAGAAACTGAACTCGTAATTGCCAAGTACCTGGCATACATGGTCGAAAAAGACTCTCAATTCCTCGGCCTCGCCCGCGCCGAAAACTCGACGCCCCAGCCCGCCGCCGCCACGCAAGCCCCCGAACTCGTCACCAGCATCCCCAACATCGATCACCGCTACGGCGACGCCCGCGCGCAGATCATCGGCATCCAAGCCACCGACCCCGACGGCCGCCCTCTCCACCTCCTCGAACCCGCCTCCAAAATCGTCCTCCGCATCAGCGCGCGCGCCAGCGAGCCCATTCTCAACCCCAACATCGGCTTCATGCTCCGCAACCACCTGGGCGTCGATTTCGCCGGTACCAACACCCTTCGCGAGGGCCATCAACTCGCCGAAATGTGGCCCGGCGACACCACCACCGTCGACTTCCACATCACCCTCCCGGAGCTCTACCCCGCCTCCTTCTCCTTCTCCCCAGCCATCGCCGATGGCAACCTCACCGAATACAAAATGTGCGATTGGATCGACAACGCACTCACCCTCCAAATGGGCCACAGCGAAGGCCAGGTCTACGGCTACCTGCACCTGCCCTGCCGCGTCGAAGTCAACAGCCGCCTGCAAGCCCAACCGGAGGCCGCTCATGAGCACTGAGTTCACCGGCGAACGCGTTATCCCCGGCCAGGTCGACATCGACCTCTGGAACGAACACCTCTCCCGCTACGCCTTCGCAGCCCGCCTCGCCCGTCGCAAACGCGTTCTCGACGTCGGCTGCGGTGCCGGCTACGGCTCCGCCGAACTGGCCAAAACCGCCGCCACCGTCACCGGCATCGACATCAGCGCCGACGCCATCGCCTACGCCACCGAACACTACACTCGCCCCAATCTGATATATCAGAAGGCCGGCGCCGCCCAGCTTCCCTTCCCCGATGCCAGCTTCGACCTCGTCGTCGCCTTCGAAGTCATCGAGCACCTCACCGACTGGGAACACCTCATCGCTGAAGCCCGCCGCGTGCTATCTCCCGGCGGCCAGTTCGTCGTCTCCACGCCCAACAAAGCCTACTACGCCGAGACCCGCCAGCAGTCCGGCCCCAACCCCTATCACGAGCACGAATTCGAATACGAAGAGTTCAAACAGGCCCTCGAACAGCACTTCCCGCACACACTCCTGTTCACCGAAAATCACGCCGACAGCATCGTCTTCCGCCCCATCGCCGATGGCCGTCCGCCGTCCGCCGACGTGCGTCTCGACGGCGAAGCCGCCAACGTCGACGAAGCCCACTTCTTCATCGCCGTCTGCGCCAGCCAGATGATGACCGGCGCCCCCGCGTTCCTCTACGTCCCCACCTCGGCCAACGTTCTTCGCGAACGCGAAAAACACATCCACCGTCTCGAAGGCGAACTGGCAACAAAAGATATCTGGCTCAACGAGTCTCAACAAAAGCACGCCGAACTCGTCGCCCTCCACGACCAGCAAACCAACGAACTCAAAGCCCGCAACGAATGGGCGCTGCAACTCAACCAGCAGGTGAAAGACGCCGGACTGCGCATCGAAGACCTGCAGCAGGAAATCGAGTCGCAACAAGCCGCCGCCAAAACAGCCGTCGATGGCTACGAAGCCGAACTCGCCCGCCTCGAAAAGGAAAAGGACACGGCCATCCATTGGGGGCAAAAGAAGGAGGCCGAACTCCTCGCCCAACTCGAATCGAGCCAGGCCGAATTCACCAAGTGCCTCGCGCTCTTCCGCGAAGCCGAAACGACGATTGAAGAGCGCACCAAATGGGCGCAATCGCTGGAAGCCGAAGTCGAAAATCTCAAGCAACAACTGGAATCCATCCGCGGGTCGAAATGGATCCGCCTCGGCCGCAGCATCGGATTCGGGCCCAAGGTCGAATAACGGATGGCGTTGCTCGGGCGCATTCTGCGCAATTTCCCGCTGCTGATCCTCTCGCCGTTCCTCATCGGCGTGCCGATGCTCGTCATCGCGCTCGCCGACCTCCTCCGCAGCCTCACCCCCAAAAAGCCACTCCCGAAAAGCACCCGCCCCAACACCACCGCCGCCAGCATCGTCATCCCCAACTGGAACGGCCGCGACCTCCTCGAAAAGTACATCCCCTCCATCATCGAAGCGACGAAGCACAACTCCGCCAACGAGATCATCGTCGTCGATAACGCCAGCGAAGACGGCAGCGCGGCCTTCCTCAAAGCCACGCACCCGCAAGTCCGCGTCCTCGAACTCGAAAAAAACTACGGCTTCGGCGGCGGCTCCAACCGCGGCTTCGCCGCCGCGAAAAACGACATCGTCGTTCTCCTCAACAGCGACATGCGCGTCGCCCCCGATTTCCTCGCGCCCCTCCTCGAAGGTTTCCACGACGAGAACGTCTTCGCCGTCTCCTGCCAGATCTTCTTCTCCGATCCCAATAAACTCCGCGAAGAAACCGGCCTCACCCAGGCCTGGTGGGAAAACGGCGGCCTCCGCGTCCGCCACCGTATCGATGACAAGGTCCAATCCGCCTTCCCCTGCTTCTACGGCGGCGGCGGCTCCTGCGCCTTCGATCGGCACAAGTTCGCCGAACTCGGCGGTTTCGACGAACTCCTCAAGCCCTTCTACCTCGAAGACACCGACCTCGGCTACCTTGCCTGGAAGCGCGGCTGGACCGTCTTCTACGAACCTCGCAGCATCGTCTGGCACGAACACCGCGGCACCATCGGCAAGAAGTTCTCGCAAGCCTACATCCAGTCGATCCTCAAGAAAAACTTCCTCCTCTTCTGCTGGAAAAACATCCACGAATGGCCGCGCCTGGCGTCACATTTCTTCTTCGCCCTCGCCGGCGCCTGGCTCAGCGTCCTCTTCGGCGACTCGTTCGAACGCCC
>CAMATG010000011.1 GCA_945860645.1 Candidatus Sulfopaludibacter sp. SbA3
GACGTCGCGGGCTGAATCGCCGGAGATGCGCACGATTCCGATCCCTCCGCGACCAGGCGGAGTGGCGATGGCTACTATGGTTTCCACGGATTCTTAGGTATTGCGGGGGCGCGGGCCACGGCGTGGGCCGGAGCCACCGGGACCGCCGGGACCGCGCCGATCGCGATCGCGGCCGCCACCACGGCGGTCGTCTCGATCCCGGTCGCGCGAATCGTCGGGACGATGGGGGCGCGGGGCGGGCTTCAACACGATGTTCGTCGGAGCGGGCATGTCGGCCCGGTAGATGACCACCTGGCGGATGGGGCCGACGCCGAAACTTTCGCTCTTCACCCGATCCTCACCGCGAAGGGCAAGATGGATGATGCGGCGTTCGCGGCTGGTCATCGGGTTGAACTGGAAGTGATCGCCGGTCTTGATGACGCGTTCGGCGGCAGTTTGGGCGGTCATCCGGAGCTCTTCGATGCGCATGACACGATAGTCATTGGCGTCGAAGCAGATAAGGGCGTGTTCGTCGGAGGGGACGTCGAGAATCTCGATGGTCAAGTGCTCCAGGGCGAGCATGAGCTCGGCTTTGTTAGCCAGCAGCAGATCGACATCCTGCCCGCTGAACTGCACCATGAGATGCGGATCCTCGATTTCGGGGTGAATGGTCCGGCCGGCCACCACATCGAACTTCATTTCCAGGTGCGCGGCCGCGAGGACGGGCTCCAGAAACTGGCGGATACGAGGTCCGTGTTCTTCGACTGTGTATTTGCGGGGGCCACTCATGCCGTTGTCCGAATCCAAACTCCTGCTATTTACCCTTCTTTTTGGCTGCGGGTTGCGGCTCTGGGGAGGCAGGTATGATCTTGTTGAACAATAACTGCTTTCCAATGCCGAACAGGTTTCCGGTAAGCCAGTATAACACCAGACCGGCGGAGGCGTTATAGAACAGGAAGCCCATCATGAGCGGCATGAGCAACATCATGCGCGCCTGCGACGGGTCCATGCCGCTGGTGGGCGTCATCTTTTGCAGGTAAAACTGACTGCCGATCATGAGAAGCGGCAGGATGCGTACCGGAATCGTCTCCGGTTGGCTGAGGTCATGCACCCAATACCAGGACGTTCCGCGCAGTTCCGTGGCGACATTCAACACCTTATAGAAACCGATGAAGAACGGGAACTGCAACAACATGGGAACACAGCCACCGGCGGGGTTTACGCCGTGCTTGTTATAGAGGTCCATCACCTCTTTGTTCTGATCCTGCTTCTTCGGATCGTTGAAGCCGACGCCTTTGTACTTATCGTTGATCCGCTGAATTTCCGGCTGTAACGACTGCATCTTCTTCATCGACTTCATGCTCGACAGACTGAGCGGAATCAAAGCCGTATTGATGACGATGGTGAGGAGAATGATCGACCAGCCCCAGTTATGAACCACGTTGGCATCGAGCCAGCGAAGGGCGGCGAAGAGCGGGCGGCCGATCCAGCCGAACCAGCCCCAATCGACGAGGGAGACCAGACGTTTGTCGGTTTCGCCGAGCAGGTCCAGATCCTTGGGACCGACGAACATGGTGAACTGATTGCGGCCGGCGATGCTTAAGCCGGCGCCGACGAAGGGCATGAAATCGGTGGACTTGGCGGGATAGGGCAGCGAATCGGAGAGGGCCGTGAGTTCGATGGTCTGGCCGGGCTTGGGGAGGGCGACGGCGGCGAAGTACTGATCCTGCAAGCCGGCGAAGACGTAGCTGCCGGCGTTGGCGATGGGACCATCCTTGGCCTTGGCGCTTTCAAACGTCGTGGGGGAGGAATCGCTGGGCGGGAGATAGACGGCGAACTGGGCGGCGTAGGCTTTGGGCACCGTATGGTCGCCGAAGCCGCCGCGCCAGATGAGGGCGTGGGTGAGGTTGACGTTCTTCTCCGCGATGGCGCTATCGATTTCGGCGAGGTAGCGGCCGGGGGTGAAGCGGAAGGACTTGTGGGCGATGGTGGCGCCATCGGCGTAATTGAACGTGATGCCGTCGGCGGAGCGGGTGACGGTGAAGAGCTTGTTGTTCAGGTCGGCAGACGGTTTCTGGTCCTTGTACTGATAGGTAAAGGGCCGGGAGCCGAGCTGGGTGGCGTTTTCGTCGTTGACCAGATTGAGCAGTTTGCCGTTGGCGTCCTTGAACTTCTTCAGTTCCCAATCCATGACGACGGCGCCTTTGTTGGAGAACTTGACGCGATAGAGATCGTTTTCAAAGACGGGAAATTCGGCCTGCTGGGCGACCTGGACTGCGGGGGCGCCATCGGCTGGCGCGGCAGCGGCGGCGGCGGCGGGGGGAGTGGCGTCCTGCTTCTTGGCCGTTTCCGCGGCCTTCTTCTGTTGGGCCGCCGGGGTGGGCGACTTGGGCAGCAGGTACTGCGAGACGAAAATGACGGCGCCCATGAGGACGAACGCCAGCAGCAGACGCTGCTCCATCGAAAATTCTTTTTTGCCTTCAGCCATGGGTGGGAACTCTTATCGTCGCAAAAATTCTATTGATGCAGATCAATGAACAGGGTCGTAGCCGCCCTGGTGAAAAGGATGGCAGCGGCCGAGCCGTTTGAGGCCCAACCAAACGCCGCGAATGGCGCCGTAACGGGAGACGGCGTCCATCATGTACTCCGAACAGGTCGGCCGGAAGCGGCAGGCCGAGGGCAGCCAGGGAGAGATGGCGGCCTTGTAAAAGCGCAGGAGGGCGAGAACGATCAGGCTCGGCATCGTTCAATCAGCCTTTCCAGTTGACGGGTCAACTCGGCGAGCGGGGCTTCGGCCGCGGCCCGGCGGGGATTGAGAACGATATCGAGAGCGGGATCGATCAACGCGAGGCGCGTGCGCAACTGCTCACGGATGCGGCGGCGGATCCGATTACGTATCACGGCCTTACCAACGGCACGGGGGATCGTGAAGCCAATGCGCGGGCCGGCTTCGCGAAGGGTGTCCGGGCTAGTCCCGGGAGCGGAAGATTGCCGGAGCAGAAAAGCCACAAAATAGGGACACGAAAAACGGCTGCCGTTGTCGTAGACCTTGCGGAACTCTACGGACTTCAGCAGCCGGCTGTCTTTGGTAAACCGGTGATCGCCTTTACTCGTTGGAGTGGGAGGCACGGACGGCGCGTTCGTCACTGACCGTCAACTTCCAACGGCCACGAGCCCGGCGGCGGGCGAGGACGGCGCGACCATTCTTCGTCTGCATGCGCGAACGGAACCCGTGGGTCTTGGCGCGGTGACGGTTATTCGGCTGAAATGTACGCTTCGGCATTACTCTTTCCTGTTCTCGGCAGTAGGGACAAACCTAGCCGTGGACGCAGTGCGCCCAAAGCTTGAGTATACGGGATTCGGGTAACGTTCGGCAACTGGGAGTATCTTAGAAGTAGAAGGTACCCCATGCAACGCAGGACGAAGTGGCTGCTGGCGGCGGCGTTTTTAGGATTGCCCGCGGCTGGCGGATTGACGCTGTTGTACCTGGCCAAGCAGCACGCATCGAAAATTGAGCCCTACATTCGGGACCAGGCGGTGGCGTATCTGCGCGACCGGTTCCATGCCGAAGTGGAGATGGCGGATCTACGAATCGATATTCCGGCGCTCTCGCCGGTGAAGCTGTATTTGAGCCAGGGCCGGGGCGTCATGGCGAGCGTGACCGGGAAGGGCATTCTGCTGAAGAAGAATGCGAATCTGCTGTTCCGGATGGATACGATGCGGTTTGAGATCGACCTGGGACAGCTGACGCTGCCGCACAAGGGCGTGACGCGGGTGCTGCTGGATGGGGTGGAGATTGTGATTCCGCCGAAGGGCGAGGGCGGGACTGGAAAGCCGGGCGGCGGATCGGGCGCGCGGAGCGATGTGACGATCGGCGAGATTCTGATCACCAATGCGAAGTTGACTATTTCACCGCGGGACAAGACGCGGACGCCGATGGAGTTTCCGCTTTACCAGGTGCGGCTGACGGACGCCGGGCTGGACGCACCGATGCGCTACGAGGCCAGCATGCGGAATGCCAAGCCGCCGGGCGAGGTGACGGCGACGGGGCACTTCGGGCCGTGGCAGCGGGACGAGGCCGGAGAGACGGCGCTGGACGGGGAGTTCAAGTTTGAGCGGGCGAATTTGGGGGTATTTACCGCGATTGGGGGGATTCTGCATTCCACCGGGACGTTTGCCGGGAAGCTGAATGATTTTCTGGCGAAGGGCGAGGCGACGGTGCCGGATTTCTATTTGAAGGCTTCCGGGAACAAGTTGCCGTTGGCGGTGAAGTACGAAGTGCAGGTGGATGGGACGAATGGGAATACGGTGTTGAAGCCGGTGCATGGGCGGATTGGCAAAACGTCGTTTGTGACGAGCGGGGGAATTGTGAAGCATGACGGCGACCAGCGGCGGACGATTGCGCTGGACGTGAACATGCCAGCCGGGCGGCTGGAGGATGTGTTGCTGCTGGCGATGAAGGGCGGGGATCCGTTTATGTCGGGCAAGCTGCGGATGAAGAGTAAGATTTTGCTGCCGCCGTTGAGCGGGAAGGTGATTGAGAAGCTGCGGCTGAGCGGGGATTTTGTGATTACGGACGCGAAGTTTTTGCGCACGCAGCTGCTGGACCGGATCGACAAGATGAGCCGGCAGGCGCAGGGGCAGCCGAAGAATGAGGGGATTGATGAGGTTGTGAGCGGGATGAGCGGGAAGTTTGAATTGGCGAATGAGTTGATTACTTTGCGGGAGCTGGCGTTTGGGATTCCCGGGGCGGATTTGAGTCTGAACGGGACGTACAACCTGGACAATGAGGTGATCGATTTTCACGGCGATTTGCGACTGCAGGCGAAGTTGTCGCAGACGCAGACAGGGTGGAAACGGTGGGTGCTGAAGCCGGTGGATCCGTTCTTTGCGAAGAATGGCGCGGGGCTGTACACGAAGATCAAGATTACCGGGACGCGGAAGGAACCGCAGTTTGGGCGGGAGAAGTAGGGGTTAACCGCCGGTACGGAGGCTGAACCAGCGGTGGCGCTTGGTGGGCGCGTTGCGGTCGCGCAGGATGAAGCGATAGTCGCGCCAGTTGACGGCGACCAGATAGATGCCGAGCAGGATGATACTCATGGTGATGAGCGTCACCACGGCCACGGCGCCGATGTGCACGCCGATGGTGTCGGCTTCGGGCTTGAACAGGTACCGCTCGAACATGTGGCCGAAGTTCATGCCGAAGAAGCCGGTCAACACGGCGCCGGCACCGAAGATCATGCTGAGCATGGCCAGGCGGTTGACGGCTTCGGTGGAGCGTTGTTGGTTGTACTCGCTGAGCGCGGCGTTCATGTTGGCCAGCTCCTCTTCGATCTGCACGCGGAGCTCTTCGACTCGATAGGCACGACACTGCATCTGGAAGTGCTCGATCTACTCGTCTTTATTGGCTAATTCGTCGAAGTACCAGTAGTTGGAGAAGTTCAGGAATTCGTTGCGGAGGTCGGTGGCGATTTCGACGTTCTGGCGTTCCAGGCGGCCGACGGCGAGGTTTTCGTACAAGCGCCGGGATACGAGCGCGACGGATTCAGCGAAGTCGAGCAGCGTGGCGCGATAGAACAGCGCGACGATGGCCATGAGGTAGTAGCGGCCGGCGAACATGCGCTCGATGAGGTTGCCTTCCTGGGCGAGGTGGAGGCCACGGTCGGAGACGCCGAGGGCGAGGGTGACGTTGGAGTAGCGCGTGAACCCGTAGTAGGTACCTTCGTGGGCCCAGCGCCGGTAGCAGTGCTCCTTCATCTGTTCGCGCGTGAATTCGGGATCGTAGCGGAAGCCTTCACCATCGCGGTCGACGTAGAGGAAGCGGCTGAAGAGGTGTTCGACTGTTTCGGGCGTGCCGAAGGAGGGGTCGACAGCCATGTAGGAGTAGGGGATCATGCGCTCGTCGAAGATCTGTTCGTATTCGAGCGTGTCGTAGTTGAGGAAGTAGAGCAGGGACTGGATGACTTTCGAGAGCGGCGGCTGGAACTGGACGATGGCGCCGGTTTCAAACGTCTCTTCGGCGAGGGTCTCTTCGCCGACGGTGAGTTTGGACGAAGTGGGGACGCGGCCTTCGCGGCGCTGGCGGCCGGAGGTGGGGTAGACCTTGCGCATCATCTCGTTCATCCAGAGGGCTTCGCGGACGGAGCAGGTGCCGCGTTCGACGCCGATGGAGAGGATGCCGACGCCGTTGGCGAACAGGAAGAGACGGAGGTCGGTGATGGGGACGGCGCAAGAGCGATTGCGGACGTCGGCGGCCTGCCACAGGAGGGGGAGCGTCTGCGGGAGCATCATTTCGTAGACGCGGAGGAGGGTGGCTTGGTCGCTGGACTTGGTGTCGAAGAAGACGCGCCGGACGAAGGGATGGAAGAAGACCATGTCCTGGTAGGCGCGGGAGTCGAGATCGAATTCGGAATAGGAGGCGCGGCGCCAGCCGCCGAGGCGGGAGCGGATGGGGTTTTCGGTGGCGCAGTTTTCGGAACGAAGCCAGTCATCGAGGCCGTCGATCCAGCTGCGCAAAGGAGGCCAGAAATCGGGGTGCGCGGTGGCGACCACTTCCTTATCGATGACGAATGGAAAGAGGAAATAGGTTTCGAGTTGAAGGACGGGCTTCCCCACGCTCACCTTCGTTATGATAACGTCCCAATTGCTATGCGCCTATTTCTTTGGGTTTTCGTGCTGGGGAGTTTGTGGGGACAGAACACAGGGACTGTGTTTCAGACGTGGAAGCGGCCGCGCGCGTTGGCGCTGGTCGGCGACCGGTATCACAGCCCGGTCTATATACGCGAAGGCCTGTCGAAGGCGTTGATGGAGGAGAACATCCCGGTGACGTTTATTGAAAACGTCGCGATGTTGAACGCCGAGAGTTTGAAGGAGCACCAGTTGCTGATCATCCTGCGCGACGGGATGAACTGGCCGAATGGCTACGACAAGCCGGCGGTGAAGTGGATGACCGACGCGCAGCAGCAGGCCATTTGGGACTTCGTGCATGGTGGCGGCGGGTTCCTGGCGTTGCACAATTCGCAGGGGATTTATCCCGAGGGCGGGCTCTACTACAAGCTGTTCGGCGGGGACTACGGCGGGCATCCGAAGCCATACGATTTCACCGTGCGCGTGGAGGATAAAACGCATCCGGTGACAGCGGGCGTGAACGACTATATAGCGTTTGATGAGCAGCACACGGTGAAGTATTACCTGGACAAGGAACACATGCTGCTGCGGACGATTGCGCCGGACAATCTGGCCGCGGCCGGCGGCTGGTGGCGGGAGATGGGCAAGGGGCGGTTTGTGTATTTATCGCCGGGCCATACGCCACAGGCGCTGAATCATCCGATGATGCAGCGCCTGATGCGGAATGCGGCGAAGTGGCTGGTGCGGGATTAGAGCTGATCGTAGAGCACAGCGGTGAAGCTCTTCACCTTGAACGTGCCTTCGATAGTGGGCCAAGCGCTTTGGTGGTCGTTGGACTTCACCCAGTTCAGGCGATCCTCTTCGGAGCGGAAGTTGATCACCAGACGGTAGTTGGAGCCCTCCGGCGCCTTGCCGGCTTTGGCTTCACGGAGCTTCAGCATGTAGACGTGAATGTAGCCGGGTTGCTTTGCCATGGCGGGCTTGAAGATCTCTTTGAAGTTCTTCTTCAGCTCCTTTTCCTTGGCCGGGTCCACCATCATGTCGACGTGCAACTGAATGGTCTTGTCGGCAGCTTTCTTAGACTGCGCGCTGAGTGCGGTGAGCGATGCCAGTGCGGCGGTAACGGCTTTGCGGCGATTCATAATTGATAGTCCTTCCTACTTGAGTTTGATGCGGTAGACGGAGGTGCGTGCGGTCATCCACAGCACGGTGCCGTCTTCGGCCCAGCCCACATTGGCGGGCACTTCGGTGGGTTTGATGGAGCCCAGGTGCTTGCCCTCTGCGTTGAAAATCCAGACGCCGCCGGGGCCGGTGGCCCAGACGTTGCCTTTGCTATCGACCTTCAAACCATCGGGCAATCCTTCGCTCTGTTCGGCGGTGACGTCGGCGAAGACGCGGCCGGGGCCGAGCGTGCCATCTTCCAGCACCGGGAATTTCATCCAGGTCTTGCGGGCAGCGTCGGAATTGGCGACGTAAAGCCACTTTTCGTCGGGCGAAAAGGCGATGCCGTTGGGGCGGGTCATTTCCTTGTTCAACAGCGTGAGCTTGCCGCCGTGGAGGCGATAGATGCCGTTGAAGGCGAGTTCTTTCTTCGGGTCTTCGTCGCCTTTGGTGAGGCCGTAGGGAGGGTCGGTAAAGTACAGCGCGCCGTCGGATTTGTAGACGAGATCGTTCGGGCTGTTGAGCTTCTTGCCTTCGAAGCGGTCGACCAGTGTGGTGATGACGCCGGCCTTGTTGCGGCGGGCGATGCGGCGGTTGCCGTGCTGGCAGATGAGGACGTTGCCGTCCTTGTCGAACGTCATGCCGTTGGGGCCGATGAAGGCGCCTTCGGGGGCGTCTTTGCCGTCGTAACCGGCGGGTTTCAGGATTTCGGTGACGGTCCCATCGGGCGCCAATTGCCGGGTGACGTTACCCTGTACGTCGCTGAACCAGAGGTTGCCGGAATCCTTGAACCAAAGCGGGCCTTCAGTGAACTGGAAGCCGCCGGCGACCTTTTCGATTTTGGCGGCGGCGGGGACCAGGGCGTCGACTGCGGGGTCGACACGGAGGATACCGCCAGCACCGGCGGGCTGGGCTTCCGGCTTGGCCGGGGCCGTGGCCTTCTCCTCTTCGGCTACTTTATCGGGGCCGGAGGAGCAGGAGGACAGCAGGGCGAACGAGGCGACTGCGGCGAGTGCGAATTTCATAGTTGGGACTCCGAGAGGTTATCGCTTTTGGCGAGCCGCGTCGAGAGCGGCGTTGACAAGAATTTTCAGGAACGCTTCGTCGTCGCGGCGAACGGCGGGGCGTTGCGGATCGAGACGGCGATAGTCATAGGTCAGCAGTTCCGTGAAGGAACCGGCATCCAGGCCGTAGGCTTCGTTAAGCCGCGTGATGTTGTAGCCGTACAGGTCTTTCAGGAACTGCACGTATTGCTGCTTGGCCGGGGCTTCCTCCGGCCATTGGCGAACGGCGCGCACCCACTCCCGCGCGGGCGCGGGCCGGAACTCGATCTGCTCTTCCGCGGCCACTTTCATTTTGGAAAGGAACGCGGGATCGAACGGGTCCGGCCACGGCGCGAGCGCGATAACAACCAGTGCCGCCGAAAGGATCAACCGATAACCTCGAGATCCCAGCCCCAGCCCGGGCGCTCGTGCGGACGCATGTAGATGCCGTCAGGGCCGCGGGAGATCTGGTAGTTTTCTTCGAAGATCTGGTAGACCTCCTTCGGGCCGCCGGGCGGCGGGAGGAAGAGTTCCGACCAGGGCGCGTTGACGTGGGAAATGCTGAAGTGGATGGAGCCGTTCAGCCCGCCGCCGTGCGGAATGACGGGAATATCGTAGGCCGACGCCATGGCGGCGATGCGGCGCAGCTCGGTCAAACCGCCGCACCACTGGATGTCCGGCTGCCAGATGGAAGCTCCATTGGCTTCCAACAAATAGCGGAATCCGTAGCGGCCATACTCGTGTTCACCGGTGGCGATGCGCGTGGATTTGACAGTGGTGTTCAGACGGCCAAAACCGGCGTAATCGTGCGGCTGCAGCACCTCTTCCATCCAGTAAATCCGGTACGGGGCCATCATCTCGGCCATTTCGATGGTGTATCGTTCGGTCCACGCCATCCAGCAATCCAGCATGATTTCGCCGTCCGGGCCCAGCGCGGCGCGGGCGCGCTTCACCAGCTCCAGGTTCTCCTTCATGCCGGCGCGGCCGCTTGCGGGGCCGTGCGGAATGGCGAGTTTCAGCATTTTGTAGCCGAACTCGACGTGCTGCTCGATATCGTTGCCGGTGCAGTAGGCCGGCACGCGGTCCTTCGTCTCGCCGCCCAGCAGGCGATAGATGGGCTGATTCAACGCCTTGCCCACGATGTCCCACAGCGCCATGTCGAAGCCACTGATAGCGTTCATCGTCACGCCCATGCGGCCGTAGGACATGGTGGAGCGCCAGCACATGTCCCAATTGCGTTCGATGTCGAACGGGTCGCGGCCCATCATCAATTTGGCCAGGTGGCCGGTGACAACCTGGCCACCGCCCGGACCGCCGTTGCCATAGCCCCTGATGCCCTTATCGGTGGTCACTTCCACCGTAAAACTGGGCACGTTGGTCGCGGCGAACAGATCGCGGCGTGGCTTGAATTCCGGGTAGATCGACATCGGGTTCGCCACTTCCACGAACTGCGTGGACCAGGCGCCATCGGCCGGTTTGAACGTGGGATACGGCTTGCGGGGCCGCGTCTTGACGATCTTAATATCGGTAATCTTGAGCTTGCTCTTCTCCTGCGCCCAGGCGAGCGCGGGCAGCGCCGGGGCTGCCGCCAGAGTGAGAAAATCGCGACGTTTCATTTCTTGGTCACCTTTACGTTTCGGAAATGTCCAATGGTTCCGGGCCCGATCCACAGTCCAACCCGGCCCTTCCATGCGCCTTGCTTTAAATCGTTCACAATCAGCGTCGGCTGCGCATTGCCATGCACGAACAACCGCGCCTTCACGCCGTCCACTTCAATGCGTACGCGGGTCCATTCTCCGGGCACCAGATCCACGTAGCTCTCATACTTTTTCGGCTCTTCCGTGCGCAAACGGCTCCACGTCCACGCCGGGTGGGAGATGTACTGCACCGAATGGTTGCGGCGCACCTGATCGTCGGCGCGGCCGTTGGTGGGCCGTAGATAAAACGCGTCGAACTTAGCGGTGTCTTCACCCACGCGAAACGCGACACCCACAAAGCCACGCGCACCCTGCACCGCGCCACCGCCGGGCTCGCCGCTGATTTCGGCCTCTATCGTGCCGCTCTCAAAATCGGCCACCGGCAACAGGAGCAGGCGGTCTTCATTCCCGGCATCGGCGCCGGGCGGTTCCACAACGCGGATTCCCTTCTTGCCTTTGTGCGTTACCGCCTCCGCCACTATTTTATTGGCGCGCAACCCCTCCATCGTTTCCAGGGGAAACGTCTGCGCAACAGACAGCAACGGCACGGTGAGAAACAAGAACAAGCCACGCATCGCAGAATCATCTTATACGAAACGCGCGCGGCGGGACGGCATGCGATTCTGAATGAAGATGGATCTCGCAAAATGGGCCACAGAACATAAGATCCCCGATGCGGTTGCCATGGTGGCCCGCGTGGATGAAGAATTCTTTCGCGGCACACACGGCGACGCGGAAGTGGATACGATCTTCGCCATCGCCTCCATGACCAAGGCCATCACTACGACCGCCGCCATGCAGTTGGTGGAGCGGGGCCAACTCTCGCTCGATGCGCCCATCGGGGGCGAACTGGCCGACCTGCCAATCCTGGAAGGCTTCGACGCAACCGGCGCGCCGCGGTTCAGCGCGGCCCGATACAGCCCCACGTTGCGCCAGTTATTGGCCCACACCGCCGGCTTCGCCTATCCTTGGAACCACGCGCTTCTGAAGCAATACGGCACGATCGACAGGCCATTCCTGGTTCACGAGCCCGGCACGCGCTGGTACTACGGCGTCAACATCGATTGGGTGGGGCGGTTCGTGGAATCGGTCAGCGGCCAGACGCTGGAGGCCTATCTCCAGGAGCACATCCTGCAACCGCTTGGCATGCGCGAAACCTCGTTTCTGCTGCCTCCGGAGAAGCTCCCGCGCCTGGCGCGCAACTATCAACGCGACGATGAAGGCGCGCTCCAACTCCAACCCCGCGTGCAACCGCCGGCACCCGCCTTTTTCAACGGCGGCGGCGGGCTGTTCTCCACCGCCCCGGACTATCTGCGCTTCACGCAGATGATCCTCCGCCGCGGGCTCGCCGCCAATGGCGAACGCATCCTCAGCGAAGCCTCCATCAGCGAAATGGCGAAGAACCAGACCGGTTCGCTCGACGCCGGGCGAATCTACACCACCATGCCCACGCGCTCCCGCAACGTGGACTTCCATCCCGGCGCCCACGACCAGTTCGGCCTGGGTTTCCTGATCAACCCCGCGCCCTACGCCAATGGCCGTTCCGCCGGCAGTCTGGCCTGGGGCGGCATTCGCAATACGTTCTACTGGATCGACCCCGCCCGCGGCATCGCCGCCGTGTTGTTGATGCAGTTCCAACCCTTCTGCGACCCCGCCGCGATGGGCCTCCTGCGCTCCTTCGAAACCGCTGTGTACAACGAACTCGTATGACCTTTCTGCTCGCTGCCGCTCTCAGCCACGTCCTCATCATCGGCATCGACGGCCTCTCCTCCGATGGCGTCCGCAATGCCGATACACCCAACATCCACAAGCTCATGGAACGCGGCGCATGGACGCTCAAATCTCGCGGTGTCATGCCCACGGTGAGCTCCCCGAACTGGATGTCGTTGCTCAGCGGCGCGGGGCCCGAAATGCACGGTGTGCATTCGAACGAGTGGGAGCGGTTCAATTTCAAAATCGCCCCGGCCTGCAAGGGACCAGAGGGCATTTTCCCCGGCCTTTTCGGCGTCATTCACCAACAGCGCCCACAGGCGAATCTTGCGGCAATCCATGACTGGCAGGGCTTCGGCCGGCTCGTCGAAAAGACCGCGGCCAATCACGTCCAACACGTGAAAGGATCGCCGGAAGCGACCGCCGCCGCCATCGCGTATTGGAAGCAGAACAAGCCGTTGTTGCTGTGGGTCCACCTGGACGACGTCGATCACGCCGGCCACGACAAGACGTGGGAAGGCCCGGAATATAAGGCGGCCGTGACGACGATTGATGGATTGATCGGTCAGCTCGTCGCCACCGTGCCCATGAAGGAGACGCTGATTGTCCTGGTGGCCGACCACGGCGGCACGGGCACCAAGCACGGCAGCGACACGACAAATGAATTGGAAGTCCCGTTGATCTTCGCCGGCCCCGGCATCGCGCCGGGAGAGATCACAACCCGCGCGCGCAATATCGACATGGCGCCCACGGTGATCAAGGCGCTGGGGCTACAACCTCACGCCTGCTGGGAGGGCGCGCCGTTGAGGTGAGCTTCCAGCATCGGCCGGTACGTCGCAAAGCCCGGCGCCGCGTGCGTGGCTTGGCGCGCCTGCTCTTCAAAATGGCGCATGCGCAGCAGAGTAAAGCTGATCGAACGATCACTGAACACCGACGCCTCGTGTTCCGACATCGGCCCGCCCAGCTCGGCAATCCACTGCAAGTCTTCCGCCGATAAACTCACCCGCGTTGCCTCCCGCGCGGCCAGATAACGCAACGTTTCACCGCGCTGTTCCACCACTGCGCAGACATTTTCCCCGAAGCCCAACGAGCGCAAAAACGACGGCGCAAATCGCCGCGCCACGTCGGACAACAACGCCGCCAGCACCGTCGAATCGCCCGCATTCGTGTTCCGCGCCGCCTCCGCCGCCCGCAACGCCACATCCATCGGCGCGGCCGCGAAATGGCTTTCGAAAAACCCGCTCACCACGCGCGCAGAAGTGGTGATGGCGGCGTACTCGCCCTCCAGGTTCGAGAGCGACATATCGTGCACATCCTGCGCGGTCCAGCGGCCCTTGCCGAAGGTGAAGCAGGCATCCTCCACCAGATACATGGAGAACCCCAGATCCCCGCCCGCGCGCACCGTGGACTCCACGGAGTTGTTTGTAATGACTCCGCAAACGAAGACGCGCGACGCCTGCGCGGCCCGCAAACGCTCCGCCAGATCGGTGCTGGCGAAGGCATTGCACGTCGTTTTCCCAAGCACCGTTTCCCCGGCCAACGGCGCCGTCTCCGGCTTGAAGTCGTGTCCCGCCTGCCCCGGCCGATAAGTGGAATTGGGCTCCTGCGAATCGTGCCGCACATGGAACAGCGGCCAACCCAACTGGCGCCACAACGCCAGCATCCGTCGCCCGCGGGATTCGGCGTGCGGGTGGTTCCGCACGCCCCAGGAAGGATCGTCAATCGCCTTTTGCAGGTCGATCAATACAAGTGCCGGCGCACCGCTCATCGGTCCGCCTTACGCTTTGGGTTTATACGCCACGCAGTCAATTTCCACTTTCATGACCTTGTTGGCAAACTTGCATTCGACTGTCGTTCGCGCCGGTTTGTTCTCGCCAAAGAACTCCCCATACACGCCATTCATCGCGCCAAAGTCCCCGCCATCCCGAAGGAAAACGGAGCACTTCACCACGTCAGCCATGGACGCGCCGGCCGCTTCCAGAATCTGCCGGATGTTGTTCAGCACCAGACGCGTTTCGTGTTCGATGTCGCCGAAAGAAAACTCGTTGGTAGCCGGATCGATCGGACCCTGGCCCGACACGTAAATGAAGTCGCCCGCGCGCACCGCGTGGGAGTAAGGCCCACGCGGCGCGACGGCGCCCGGAATGTTGTAGCGTTCGATCATAGGTTCACTCCACCGGCTTCCGGGCGCGCGGACGGCGAACCGTCGTGGACCCATTGGCCGAACCGCCCGCGGCGGCTTTCTTCGTGGTGGTGCGCTTGCGTGCGGTACCGCGCTTGGGCTTTTCGTCCTCTTCCGGCTCCTGCGAGACGGCTTCGACCGAGGCCTCAGCGGCCGGCGCCTCAGCGCCTTCGTTGGCGGCGGGAGCTACCGGCGCTACGGCGCTGGGTTCCGGAGCGTGACGCTGGGGAATGAGCTCGGCGCCCGGGTAGGCAATCAGACCGCGGACAGCATCGGCTTCCACACGAACCAGATAGTTGTCCTGCGCAAAGTTCAGGAACTCGCCGAAGGACTGAAAGCCGTACTTCTGCGCGTCGAACGTCGGATGGATCTTGGTCATCCAACCGGCCAGGTCGTCGGCGGTCGCGCCGTCTTCCAGGTCCAGCTTGTAGATATCCACCACCTGGCGCAACAGCGGCAGCGCCTCGTCCTTCTTCGGCGCCGCGATAGCTTCGGCCACCTGCTTCACTTCAATCGTCTTGCGGCCTTCCGGACCGGTGGTGGCCAGGTACCCGTTGGTTTCCAGCTTGTCCACGAAATCGGAGAAGGAGCCCGTGCCGTAGGCCCGCTCGTTAAAGCTCGGGTCCAACTGCAACATCGTGCTCTTCAACAGCCCCAACTGCGGCTGCACGCCACGGCGGCGTAGCGTGGCCAGCGCGCGTTCCACCAGCGGCAGAGCGTGCGGCAGGTCCAGCGGAGCCGGACGGCGATGGTCGCGTCCGCCACGGCGGTGTTCGCCATGCAGCGCCTGCGCGGCGGCCTGCGCGGCCTGCCCCTGCTGGGCGGCGGCGACGGCGGCCGGCGAAGAAGCGGCCAGCAGCGCGGTGGCCGAAGGAATCGGCGTCGGGCGCGGCTTGTCGATCGGCATCATCTCCCGCGGAGGGAACTTGGAATCGTCCAGCAACGACTCGTAGGAGATGAACTCGTGGCAATTCTGCTGCAGAATCGTCGAAGTGAACGCCTTGCCGCCGACGATATAGATCGTCTTGCCATAGGCCTTCAACTTGTTCACCAGCGGGATGAAATCGCTGTCGCCGCTGATGATGGCAAACGAATTCACGTTCTTGTGCGTGAACGCCATTTCCAGCGCGTCCAGGGCGAGGTTGATATCCGCGCCGTTCTTATCGCCGCGCGGGGATGGCAGCCGTTGCACCATCTGCACAGCATTCTCCGCCATCTGGCGAACCGCGCCTTCCTGGCGCGACCAGTTGGCGTAGGCGAACTTGGCGACGATGTCGCCACGTTCTTTAAGGGCATCGAGGCAAAGGGAAACAGCAAACTCGCGGCGGAGCGTGCTCTTCACACCGATCTCGATGTTGTCGTAGTCAACAAATACAGCTATATTCTGTCGTTCCTGCATGTAGGGGTCCTAATGCCGGGTGTTGGCGGTGTTTTTTTCACAACGGCCTGACGGCCGAGCGGATAAACGACACGATCTCTTCTAACGAAGATCCGGGGGGAAATACCGCTGCCACACCGAGCTCTTTCAACTTCAATCCGTCTTCGTCGGGGATGATCCCTCCGGCGATAACGGCAACATCTTCCATTTGATTCTGGCGTAGGAGCTCCAAAACGCGAGGCACAATGGCCATATGCGCACCAGAGAGAATCGATAGGCCAATTACCTGGACATCTTCCTGCAGCGCGGCCTGGACGATCATTTCTGGCGTCTGCCGGAGGCCGGTGTAAATGACCTCCATACCCGCGTCGCGGAGTGCCCGTGCAATAACCTTGGCGCCTCTATCGTGGCCATCCAGCCCCGGCTTTGCGACAAGTACCCGGATTCGACTCTCCATCCGCTTGTCAAAGTGTAACTCACTTTAGAGGGTCACCTCGACCACCGTGTCAATCTCGCTCCGCCCGCCCTCCGGCAAATGGAGCAGCAACCCGCTATCCACAGCCTGCGCACGCACCGGCGCGCCGCCCATCACCCGTGCCGATTTCACCGGCTTTCCGAACGACGGAATCGCCAGCCACCGGTCCGGCCAATCCAGCAAATGGACGTACACTTTGTTCGCCTTCGCCGTCGTCACGCCCCACGGTCGCGGCCCCACCGGCCCGCCGCGCGTCCCGTAAATCGACTCGCCATACGTGCCCAGCCACGTGCCGATCTCCTTCAACCGCGCCGAGAACTCGTCCTGAATCGTCCCATCCGGCTTCGGCCCCACATTCAACAGAAAATTCGCATTGCTCCCCGCCGCGCGAATCAACGTGTGCAGCAGTTGCTTCGTACTCTTCAGCTTTTTCTCGTTCGGGTTGTAGCCCCACGCCACGCCAATCGTGTCGCAGGTTTCCAACGGCAGTTTGCCAATCTTCGCTTCCCCGCTGAAGCCCGCCGCGTTCTGCCCGGGCAGGTCTTTCTCGAACATTTGAAAGTCTTCGCCCTCAAACGGCGCCAGATGATGGTTGTTCCCGATCAACGCCTGCGGCTGCAATTTGTGGATCAGATCGTAAGTCTTCCGCAACCGCCAGTCGGCGTCCTTGCGATCCCAAATTCCGTCAAACCAAATGCCGCCAATCTCGCCATAGTTCGTCAACAACTCCGTCAACTGCGCGTCCATGAAATCCAGATAACGGTTAAAATCCCCGCTCTGCGCGCGCCCCGATGCCTGCCCCGTTCCCCCGCGCGGAAAGTAGTCCGGATGCGTCCAGTCCAGATGCGAATGGTAGAAGAACAGCTTCACGCCCTGGTTCCGGCATTCGGCCGCCAGCGCCTGCAGCGGGTCTTTGCCATAGGGTGTCGCATCCACAATGTTCCACTTGTTCTGCTTCGTCCCCCACATCGCAAACCCGTCGTGATGTTTGCTCGTAATGGTGATGTACTTCTGCCCCGCGTTCTTCACGGTGGCCACCCATTCGGCGGCGTTAAAGTTTACCGGGTTAAACCGCGCCGGCAGAGTCTGGTAGTCCGACGCCGTCATCTTGTCGTTGTTCATCACCCACTCGCCCTTACCCAGCACGGAGTAAACGCCCCAGTGAACAAACAGGCCGAACTTCGCGTCCTGAAACCACTCGCGGGCTTTCAGGTTAGCGGCGGAAGGTTCATAAGGCGCGGCGGGCAGCGCAAGGCTGGAGGCGGCGGCGCCGGCAAGTTGGAGAGCAGTGCGGCGGGTCATAGCACCCCCAGTCTACGCCCGCGAAACGATCGTGTCTTCCACTACGGCAAGTTGCTCAGATCGGCCATGTCCTTTGGCCGGCCGGCGGCGCCCTTATTGGTCTTGAGATCAGCCAGAGAAATCATAGGTATAACAAGATCATCGAGCCGAAACTCGACACGCCTCTCCCAGCACCGGTCAAATTCCACACCCGAGAGCTGCTTAAGAACTTCGATCCGGAGCGGAGGGTGGCCCATTCGGAGCATCGCATCCGGAGCATCCAACACGTCGAGGTGCGCTGTTACAAACCCAAATTCACGAATCGCTTCGATCACACGAGTTTGGTTCACGGATGCGTCCAGTCCAGGTGCGAGTGATAGAAGAACAGCTTCACACCCTGGTTCCGGCACTCCGATGCCAGCGCCTGCAGTGGGTCTTTCCCATAGGGCGTCGCGTCCACAATGTTCCACCTACACTGCTTGGTGCCCACATCGCAAACCCATCGTGATGCTTGCTGGTGATCGTGATGTACTTCTGCCCCGCGTTCTTCACAGTGGCCACCCATTCGGCGGCATTGAACCGCACCGGGTTGAACCGCTCCAGCAGCGTCTAGTAAGCGGCCGCCGTCATCAAAAAGGTGGCTGCCGCGCCCGGGATTGGGGCGCTCAAACATTAGAAGGTCCCGACAGATTGAGCTGAACAAGCCCCTTCTCGCGAGATGTAGGCATTAGGTATTCTGAAATAAATGTTCGACGCGTTGCAGCGCTATATCCCGTTCGATTCCGAAGGCACAAACACGGCGATTATTCTTGTAACAGCGCTGGGCCTTTTCCTGTCGGTTGCTGTCTTGGTACTGAATGCTCGGAAAAACCACCTTGCCAAGATTTCGTCCGACGAGAAGAACATGGCCATTGCCTCCGCTCAAGAGATTGCCGCGCAAGCCTTAAAGGATGCAGCGGATGCGAACGAGCGAGCAGCTAGGGCAAACGAGCGCGCAGCGGAAGCTAATGAGCAAGCGGGGAAGGCAAACCAACGTGCAACGGAAAATGAAACCGCTAGCCTAAAGCTTCGTGTCGATTTGGAAACAGAGTCGGCCACTTCGCGAACTAGACAAACCGAACTGGCACTTCAGCAGCAAAAGACAGCGGATGCGCAACGGTCTGCGGCCCAAGCGCAATTGGCACTCCAAAAATACGTTAGTGCTATTGCTAACGGCACTGGACGACGGGGGATTAATGACCAGCTTTTTCTATCCCATCTGCGGAACACCCCTCCTGGACGGGTGCAGGTCTACTATATTGAAGGATCTCCAGAAACCTATTTATTTGCTGGTTCAATTCAGAGTATGTTTAGATCGGCCCGCTGGACAGTTGAGTCGCCTGACCCTCTTCCAATAAATACATTAGTGGGACTCGGTGGCGGCACCTCATTGAATGAGATCATTGTAGCGATGGGACACACTGAGCTGAGTGTCAAGAAAGACGCTAGAGAAGCAGCAGTTTGGAATGCGATATTGTCACTGAAACGCAACTGTGGTCAGTGGAAAGACGAGACTGCGCCAGAAGACTTGTTTAGGATTTATGTGGGTCCAGCGATTGGGCCGTTGCTCGCACCTCTGAACTAATTGGATTTCGCCTCCACCGCTTGTCGTTGTTCATCACCCACTCGCCCTTGCCCAGTGCGGAGTAAACACGCTAGTGGACGAACAGGCCGAATTTCTCGTCCTTAAACCATTCGCGGGCTTTCAGGTTCTCGGCGGAAGGCTGGTAAGGCGCGGTGGGCAGCGCAAGGCTGGAGGCAGTAGCGCCGGCACGTCGAAACAAAGCAGAGTGCGGCGGGTTATGGACCCCTAATCCACGCCGGCCGGCCGGCCGCCAGCCTAATTCTGCCACGCGAACTTCTGCACGCGCCAGTTCTTAATCTCGGCCGCATAAATCGCCCCGGTCGAATCCACCGCCATATGGTGCACAAAATCAAACCGCCCCGGAATCTTCCCGTACTGCCCGTACGTCCCCAGAACCTGCCCTTCCATGTTCACCTTCACGATCCGGTTGTTGTACCCATCGCAAATGTACATGGCCTCTTCCTTCTGGTTGTACGCCAGGCCCCACGGCGAACCCAGGTTCTTCCAAACCCGCAGCAGCTTCCCCTCCGGCGAGTAAATCTGCACACGCCGGTTCTCCCGGTCGGCCAGATAAACCAGCCCGCGCGCGTCGATCGCCACATCGTGCACCGTGTCGAACTCGCCCTCCGCCGTGCCCTTCTTCCCGCCGATCTGCATCATGAATTCGCCGTTTTTGTTGTACTTCACCGCCCGCGAATTCACATACCCATCGGAGACCCAAAAGTCCCCGTTCGGCAGAAACGCAATCCCCGTCGGCCGGTTGAACGCGTCCTTCGTTTCATTCGTCCCCGGCTGCGCGCCCGCGTTGCCGATCACCATCAGCAACTTCCCTTCGCGCGACCACTTCTTCACCGAATGGCCGAACACATCCACCGTCCAGACGTTCCCGTCCGGATCAATCTTAATGCCGTGCGACGCCGCCACCGGCAAGTTCTCCCAAGCGTCCAGCAGCCGCCCGGTCTTATCGAACTTCATCACCGGATGCTTACTCCGGTTGAACACCCAGACGTTATCGTCCTTGTCCGTCGCCACACCCGAACACTCGCCGATGTACATCCCCTTCGGCAGCTTCGCCCACTCGCCAATCAGCTTGATCGGCAACGCCGGACCCGTCGCCAACTGCCCAAAAACCATCGCGGCCGCGCCGCATGCCAGCAGGAGTATTCGCTTCATCGTGCCCGCTAGTATACAAGCCGGGCACGACGAAACGAAACAGAACTACTTCAGGCCCAGAATCCGCCGGTTGCGCGCCGTATCGGAATCCGCGCCCGCGAAATCGTCGAACGCCTTCGCCGGCACATCGATCAGGTGCGACGCAATAAACGGCGCCCCTTCCGCCGCGCCCTGCGAGCTGTCTTTAAAGCAGCATTCCCACTCCAACACGGCCCACGAGCTATACCCGCCCGCCGTCAGCCGCGAGAAGATCTGCTTGAAGTCCACCTGCCCGTCGCCCAGCGAACGGAAGCGGCCCGGGCGCTCTTTCCAGCCCAGATAGCCGCCATACACGCCGCTCTTGGCCGACGGCCGGAACTCGGCGTCCTTCACGTGGAACGCCTTGATCTTCGACGCGTAGATGTCGATAAAACCCACATAATCCATGCACTGCAGAATGAAGTGCGACGGATCGTAGTTGATGTTCACGCGCGTGTGGTTGCCCGTCGCTTCCAGGAACTGTTCAAAGGTCGCGCCGTCGTACAGGTCCTCGCCCGGGTGCAGTTCATACGCAAAATCCACGCCGTGCTCATCCGCGCAATCCAGAATCGGCTTCCAACGCTTCGCCAATTCCTTGAACCCCTCTTCCACCATTCCGCCCGGCCGCTGCGGCCACGGGTAGATGAACGGCCACATCAGCGCGCCGGAAAACGACGGCGTCACCGGCAATCCCAAATTCGCCGAAGCTTTAATCACCAGCTTCAATTGCTCCGTCGCCCACGCGCTCCGCGCCGCCGGGTCGCCGTGCACCTGCGGCGCCGCGAAAATGTCGAACATCTCGTCGTAGGCCGGGTGCGAAGCCACCAGCTGGCCCTGCAAATGCGAAGCCAGTTCCGTGATCTCCAGGCCGTTCGTCTGGCCCTTCAAATCGTCGCAATAGGCTTTCGATTCAGCCGCCTTGGCCAAATCCATAATCCGGCTGTCCCATGAGGGAAGCTGGACACCTTTATAACCAAGGGATTTCGCCCAGGCCGTGATGGCGGGCAATGAGTTGAACGGGGCTGCATCGCCCATAAACTGGGCCAGGAAAATGGCGGGGCCTTTAATCTGAGACATAGCTGCCCTATCGTACGCCATCTCACCGCTTATCCGCACTCTGTAACGAATTTGTGACAATTTGAGAACATGTCTGACACGGGGGGCCGATACCCTAAGTCCATGAGGAGTCTCTTTTGCTTAAACGATTAACACTCTGTTTTGCCCTGTTCGCCAGCCTGCTTCTGGCCCAATTCGATACCGCGCAGGTGCTCGGTACTATCCTTGATGCTTCCGGTCTCGCCTTGACCGAAAGCGATGTCACCCTCACCAATCTCCAAACCGGTGTCCAACAGAAAACCAAGTCCGACGCCTCCGGCAGCTACCAGTTCGCCAACGTGAAAGCCGGCGAATACAAACTCGAAGCCGGCGCCAAAGGCTTCAAATCCGCCATCGCCAACCGCTTCACCGTCACCGTCAACGCCCGTCAGCGCGTCGACCTGAAACTCGAAGTCGGCTCCACCGCCGAAAGCATCACCGTCAACGACGCCGTCGCCGCTCTCGAAACCGACACCTCCTCCCGCGGCACCGTCGTCGGCCGCCAGCAGGTCGTGAACCTGCCCCTCAACGGCCGCTCCTACGCCGATCTCGCGCTCCTCGCCCCCGGCGTTCGCCGTTCCGACATCTCCAACTCCCGCGACGCCTCCTTCAACGTCAACGGCATGCGCAGCTCGCAGAACAACTTCGTCATCGATGGCGTCGACAACAACTCCTACGGCACCTCCAACCAGGGCTTCTCGAATCAGGTCGTCCAGCTCTCGCCCGATTCCGTCCAGGAGTTCCGCCTCGAAACGAACAACTTCTCCGCCGAATTCGGCCGCGCCGGTGGCGCCATCATCAACGCCTCCATCCGCTCCGGCACCAACCAGTTCCACGGCGCCGCCTGGGAGTACCTCCGCAACACCGCCCTCAACGCCACCGGCTTCTTCAAGCCCGTCAACAACCAGAAGCCCGTCCTGATCCAGAACCAGTTCGGCGGCGCGTTCGGCGGCCCCATCAAGAAGGACAAAATGTTCTTCTTCGTCGATTACGAAGGCTACCGCCGCACCTCCAAAACCATCCAGTTCTCCACCCTTCCCACCATGGAACAGCGCACCGGCAACCTCGGGATCGCCGTGCGCAACCCCATCACCGGGACGATCTACTCCAACGGCGTCATCCCCGCTTCGGACATGACCGCCTGGTCCAAGGAAATCCTCAGCGGCCTCCCCGCCGTCAACCGCCCGGGCCTGTCGAACAACTTCGAATTCCAGCCCCGCCGCACCGACCAGAACGACAAAGGCGACGCCCGCTACGACCACTACTTCAACTCCAAGTGGACCGCCTTCGCCCGCTACTCCCACCGCCTCATGAACAACTTTGAGCCGCCGGCCATCCCCGGCGCCATGGGCGGCAACTCCAACGGCAGCGTCCGCGTCCGCAATATCCAGGGCGCTTTCGGCACCACCTGGAACGTCAGCCCCACCAGCCTCCTGGAGTTCCGCCTCGGCGTCTCCGCGGTGCAGGGCGGCAAGTTCCCCGTCTTCGTCGGCGAACCCACGCTCGCCAGCAAATTCAATCTGGCCAACGCGCCCAACGATCCCCGCTTCACCGGCGGCCTCTACGCGCAAAGCGTCAACAGCTACACTCAGTTCGGCGTGCAGGGCTCCAACCCCCAGTTCCAGAACCCCAACGTCTTCAACCCCAAGGTGAACTACTCCAAGATCGTCGGCCGCCATTCGCTCAAAGCCGGCTGGGAGTACCAGAGCATCGGCACCGAAATTGACGACTTCAACCCCAAGTCCGGCCAGGACTCCTACTCCGGCCGCTTCTCCCAGGTCCCCGGCACGCCTACGAACAACCTCCAGTTCCTGGCTGACTTCATGTTCGGTGCCCGCAGCGCCTACACGCTCAACACCGCCAACATCGTCAACCTCCGCCAGTGGATGCACTTCTTCTACTTCCAGGACGATTTCAAGGTCTCCAAGAAGCTCACCCTCAACCTGGGCGTTCGCTACGAAGTCGCCACGCCGCAGTTTGAAAACACCAATGCCTTGTCGAACTTCGACCCGGCCACCAACACCATCATCCAGGCCAAGGATGGCTCCGTCGCCAACCGCGCTCTCGTGAACATGGACAAGAACAACTGGGCCCCGCGCATCGGCTTTGCCTATACGTTGTTCAACAAAACCGTCCTCCGCGGCGCCTACGGCGTCAGCTACATCCACTTCAACCGTATGGGCGGCGAGAATCTTCTCTCCTACAACCTGCCCTTCGTCCTGAACCCCATCGTGGACTCGCAGTTGCCCCCCGCTGTCACCAACGGCCAGGCCCTCTGCACCAGCCCCAATCAGGCCCCCGGCGCCTGCTACCGGCCCACTGAACAGGGTTACCCCAATAACTTCTTAACCCTCGCCAACGTCCGCCAGAACAACGTGCGGACCAACTACATCCCTTCGGACCTCCGCACCGGCTACAACAAAAACTGGCACTTCTCCATCCAGCAGGAACTGGGCAAGGGCTGGATCGCCGACTTCGGCTACGTGGGCACCAACGCCCAGAAGCTCATGATTCTCGGCGACTACAACCAGGCACGGCCCAACAACTTGGGCGAAAGCCTCTCGCTCCAGGCCCGCCGTCCGCTCCAGGCCTTCGGCTACATCCAGGCGGCCTTCAACGGCGGCTTCCTCGATTACCACGCCTTCCAGAACAAGATCGAGCGCCGCTTCGCCGGTGGCCTCTACGTCCTCAACTCCTTCACCTGGTCCAAGGCCATCGATAACGCCAGCGGTCACCTCGAAACCGGCAACGGCGACAACAGCCGCGTCAACTACCGCGCCCTCGATCAGGAAAAGGGCCTCGGCGGTTACGACCAGCCCTTCAATAACACCACCACCATGCTCTGGGATCTCCCCTACGGCAAGGGCCGCCGCTGGGGCTCCAGCGCCAACGCCCTCGCCGATGGCGTCCTCGGCGGCTGGCGCCTGACGGCGATTAACTTCGCCACTTCCGGCTCCCCCGTCAACCTCACCTACGGCCCGTCGTCCACCTTCCAGGTCTCCGGCGCGCCCAACTATCGCCCGAACATCTCCGGCAATCCCGTCCTCCCCGAAGGCCAGCGCACCGTCCAGCAGTGGCTCAACCCGGCCACCGTCTCCATCCCGACGGATGTCACCCGGCCCTTCGGCAACGCCGGCCGCAACATCGTTCGCGCGCCGTCCTATCACAACATGAACTTCGGCCTCCACAAGGATTTCCGCGTCACCGAATCGCAGAAACTCGAATTCCGCATGGAAGCCTTCAACTTCTTCAACAAAACCAACCTCGGAGCTCCCAACGGCAACCGCTCGGCCGGCAACTTCGGGTCCATCACCGGCACGCAGCCCGCCCGCGAGATTCAATTCGCGCTCCGCTACGCGTTCTAATCACCAACCAGCAAACCCAACGGCCCTCCGCCCAACCCGGGCGGAGGGCCGTTCTCATTCCATCATCCGTCCCAGCTTCTGCAGCAACGAAAAACGATTCGGCTTCTGCAGCCCTTCCGGCAGCCCGCCCAGCTTCTCCGCCAGCGCCCGGCTGCCCCGTCCCAACGGGCTATCCTCCGGCACCACACGCGATTCCAACATCGCGTCCCGCAGCCGCGCATAATCGTTCGGCAGCGTGGCGAACACCGGCCGCCCCAGCGCCGCCTCGGCGTCCTCCACACGCAACCCGTCCCGCTCAAAACGGTTCAGCACCACGTGGATCCGCTCCTGCGGCACCTCGCACTCTTCCAGCTCCGCGCACCGGATCGCCGCCATCTTGATCGATGGCAACTCCGGCGTGCAAACAATCACCACCCCCCGCGCGTTCCGTACCACCTCCGCCGTCGCCTCGTTCACCACCTCCGGCAAATCCGCCAACACGAACTCATACCGGCTCTGCACAAACCGCAGCAACTGGTAGAACTGCGCCCACGTCGGCAACGGCCCCCGCCGCCCCGGGTCCGCCAGCAACACGTCGAATCCGGACACCGTCTCGTAGTAGTTCCGCCACGACAGATCGGTCAGCTCTCCGGCTTCCAACAACGCCCCCGCCACGCCCCTCGGCGTCTCCCGGTTCAGCAGGATCGATAGCACCCCGCTCCGCCGGTCCCCCTCCACCAGCAACACACTCCGTTGAAACTCGTTCGCCAGCGATGCCGCCGTGTGCAGCGCCACCGTCGACGCCCCGCTCCCCGCCTTCGCCGGCAGAAAAGCCAGAATGTTGCGGTTCGTGATCGGGTACGCCCGGTGCAGCCCCTCGTACACAGCCCGCACCAGTTCCCCCGGCGAAAACGGCTCCCGCAGCAGCGCGGGGATCCCCGCGCGTTCGAAGACCATCTGCTGCCCCGGCGTCCAGTCCTCCAGGTACCCCACCGGCAACGCCCGCAATCCCTGTTGCTCCAATTGCGGCGCCACGTCCGCCACCCGCTCCCAGTCACTGAGATCCAGCAATAGGACCTCCGGATCGGTGGCGCGCACCACTCTCACAATCTCGTGCGCCTCCGGAATCACGGAGGATCGGTAGACCAGCCGGAAGAGTCCGGTTTCGTCCAGCATCTGCGCGATCGCCTCAGCGGCAACAGCATGGGAAGTAAATACCGCAACGGTCAGCAATGGATCGTCTCTGCCCGTATTGTAGTTCTTCTTCGCTCCAGCGAACGGATCTGCTACGTTGTCACCATGCGCTGTTTCCTCCTCGCCCTCCTAGCCCTCTCCCTCCAAGCCGAAGTCCTCCTCCAGGAATCCGCCTTCCGCCCCCATCCCTTCGGCTGGACCACCTGGAGCCAGCGCCCCGAAACCAAGCCCCGCGCCTTTGTCGATACCAGCGTCGGCCGCGAAAAACCCGGCTCGCTCGCCATCAACGGCGCCTCCAACGCCGCGGCCTACGGCGGCTGGCGCAAGCAGATCCAAAACGTGAAGCCCGGCGAATGGCTCCGCTTCCAGGCCTCCTATAAAGCCGAGTCCGTATCCGCCGAAAACTGGCAAATCGTCGCCCGCCTGGACTGGCAAACCGCCGATGGCAAGCGCGCCGGTGATCCCGATTACATGCCCTGGACCCGCCGCGCCGGCGCCTGGAGCGACCTCTCCGGCGAAGCCCAGGCCCCCGCCAACGCCGCCTCCGTCTACCTCGAACTCTACCTCGCCAACGCCCCCCAAGGCACCGTCTGGTGGGACAACATCGTCCTCGAACGCATCCCCCCGCCCGCCGCCCGCAAGGTCAACGTCGCCACCATCAACCTCCGTCCCCGCAACAGCGCCGGACCCGCCGAAAGCGTCGCCCGGTTCCTCGCAACCGTTGAAAAATCGGTCCCCGCCGGAACGGATGTCATCCTCCTCCCCGAAGGCATCACCGTCGTCGGCACCACCAAGGGCTACACCGAAGTCGGCGAATCCATCCCCGGCCCCACCACCAAATCCCTCGGCGAAGTCGCCAAGGCCCGCAAGGCCTACATCGTCGCCGGCATCTACGAACGCGAAGGCCAAACGGTCTACAACACCGCCGTCCTCATCGATCGCTCGGGCGCCGTCGCCGGCAAATATCGCAAGGTCTATCTCCCCCGCGAAGAGGTCGAGCGCGGCCTCACCCCCGGCACCCACTTCCCCGTCTTTGAAACCGATTTCGGCAAAGTCGGCCTCATGATCTGCTACGACGTCTTCTTCGCCGAACCTGCCCGCGCCCTCGCCAATCAGGGCGCCGACATGATCCTCATGCCCATCTGGGGCGGCGATGAAACCCTCGCCAAAGCCCGCGCCATCGAAAACGGCGTCTTCCTCGTCACCAGCGGCTACGACCATCCCACCTACGTCATGGACCCCTTCGGCGAACGCCTCTCTCAGGCCCGCGAAGAAGGCACCGCCGCCGCCGCCACCATCGATCTCGCCAAGCGCTACCGCTGGCAGTGGCTCGGCGAAATGCGCACCCGCCGCCTGAAAGAACTCCGCATGGACGTCGCCGTCCCCCAGCCCGGACTGCTTCGCTAGCACCATGCAGCCCGCCGCCCTCCTGGCCTGTATCGCCACGCTCACCGCCGCCGTCCCCTGCGCCCCCGCCACCGGCCGCAACGGCTCCGCGCTCTGTATTTCCCTAACCGTAAAGGCCGGCCAGATCACCCCGGCCGATTTCACCTTCGCCCCCTCCGCCGCCTACAAACCCACCGCCGGCTCAGCGTTCTTCCAACTCGCCCAAACCGAAATCGCCAAACTCGCCAACCCCTGCAACCCCCTCCTCGCCCAAGGCGCCAAACCAGCCCCCGCCTTCTGCCAGGCCGACACCAACTGGCCCGCCTACACCACCCAATTCCTAGCCCTCGCCGCCACGCTCGAACGGTCCGACCAAGCCTCCAACATCCTCTCCGAAGCCGGCGTCTTCCGCCCCCTCGTCATTGCCTACCACCACACCCCACTGCTCTTCTCCGCCGTCAACGCCGAAGCCGGCATCCTCACCTTCCGCCTCCCAGACCCCCTCGATCCCCGCACCAACACAACCTTCCAAATTGAACTCCGCGGCACTCCCAACGACGACACTCGCAACCGCCGCACCGTCCAAATCCGCCAGAACTTAAACCCCCTCCGCGGCCAGGTCTTCTGCCACAGCCGCATCCGCGCCCGCCTCCAGGCCTTCTACAAAAAGCTCAAAATCCCCGTGGACATCGTCCAACTCGACCCCCAAGGGCCGCTGTTAATCATCCAGGAGAAGAGATGAAAGGAGCCAAGCCATGAAATACTGGCTCCTCGCCGCCTGCCTCGCCCTCCACGCCCAGGACTGCCCCGCCACCCGCTACTGCGCCACGCTCGGCGTCAAAGACGGCCGCATCGTCCGCACCAGCCCGCCCCAACCGCTCGACCCCAACCTCGACGCCCAACTCGCCAAACTCCCCAAGCCCTACCGCCTCGCCCTCACCGTCGATGACCAGGCCCTCGACGACGCCGGCCAACTCCCCAGCGTCGCGGCCCTGAAAAACTTCCCCTCCGGCACCATCGTCGATTACTTCACCGCCCTCCAAGCCTGGTGCGATGCCGCCCCCAACTGCCAGGCCGCCGCCGATAACATCCTCTCCGTCGCCGGCCTCTTCCGCGCCTTCGCCACCTACCAGGATGCCGGCCTCCTCTTCAACGTCGAGTCCGACGAACTCAACCTCGAAACAGGCCGCGTCGTCTTCCGCGTCGCCCCCAACTTCAACGCCGACACCGTCACCATCCCCGATCTCCCCGCAAACCGCATCGCCCAACTCCGCCGCTGGCTCCGCCCCCTCAACGGCAAACTCTGGAACCGCCCCGCCGTCGCCGCCCGCCTCCTCACCTTCTACAGCGCCCTCGGCCTCGATCCCCAAATCTCCTCCGATATCGAACAAAACTCCATCCAAATCCTCGAAGGCTCCCGCATCCAGGGCATCGCCTTCCCCTTCGGCCTCCCCGTAAAAGGAACCACCACGGACTGGAACAAAGTCGATCAGGCCCTCTACGCCGCCCTCCCCGATAAGGACTTCCGCTCGGGCTACCTCGTCCGCCGCGACGCCATTCGCGCCAAGCTCGAAGCCACCGACACGCCCGACCTCACCTACGACACCGACCTCCAAATCCCCCTCGCCCAAGCCCCCTACCTCAGCCGCCTCCGCCTCCCCACCCAGCAACTCCTCCTCCAGCAAAGCGGCTTCTCCCTCGCCGTCACCACCCCCGTCACCAAGCTCATCAACAACGTCCAATACTCGCTCGCCTACTACCGCCTGGAAGACATCTCCGCCGCCCCGCCCGCCGCCACCGCCGTCACCC